>JBAUTD010000168.1:0-6775 GCA_049582045.1 Burkholderiales bacterium | reverse complement strand
CGGCCATGCCGAGGTGGCCGAAATGCTGCGCCGCGCCCGCCGTCGAGCTACTGTATAATCATACAGTACGAGCAGTAGCCGTGTTGCGCCGCTCGCGGCGGGCTGCCACTAGATCTAGTAGGTCGCGAATCCACACTGCCGAACAGGTTGTGTTTTCAAGGCATTAGGCGGAACATTTGATCCTGATTACCAAATGCAGGAAATGATCTCCAACACAGGCGCGCAGATGGTTATCCTGTGCCCCTCGTCAAAACCTAGAACCGGGAGAAAAAAAGAATGAGCACCAACCAAACCGGCACCGAGTCCGTCGCAGCCCAGGAACTTCCCGCACAGGAGATCTCGCGCGACACGCTGGTCGAGAAGTACGCCAAGGGCAAGGAGGCGACGATCGACGAGGTGCGCCGCCGCGTGGCGCGCGCGCTCGCGCTCGCGGAGCCCGAGGACAGGCGCGCGCACTGGGAGCGCCGCTTCGAGCAGGCGCTGGAAGACGGCTTCATCCCCGCCGGCCGGATCAATTCGGCCGCCGGGATCGCGATGCAGGCCACGCTCATCAACTGCTTCGTGCAGCCCGTGGGCGACTCGATCTCCGAGGTGGTCGACGGCAAGCCGGGGATCTACACCGCGCTGCAGGAAGCGGCCGAGACCATGCGCCGCGGCGGCGGCGTGGGCTACGACTTCTCCTCGATCCGCCCCAAGGGCGCCGAGGTCAAGGGCACCCACTCGCGCGCGAGCGGGCCGGTGTCCTACATGAGAGTGTTCGACCGCTCGTGCGAGACGGTCGAGTCGGCCGGCGCGCGCCGCGGCGCGCAGATGGGCGTGCTGCGCTGCGACCATCCCGACATCGAGGACTTCGTCCACGCCAAGGACCAGGGCGAGCTGACCAACTTCAACATCTCGGTCGGGGTCACCGACGAGTTCATGCAGGCGGTCGAGAAGGACCAGGACGTCGAGCTGGTGCACAAGGCCAAGCCCTGGCCGCACAACGGCGGCTACCAGCGCGACGACGGCCTGTGGGTCTACCGCAAGCTGCGCGCGCGCGAGCTGTGGGAGCAGATCATGCGCTCTACCTACGACCATGCCGAGCCGGGGATCCTGTTCCTCGACCGGATCAACCGCGACAACAACCTGAACTACTGCGAGACGATCGAGGCCACCAACCCCTGCGCCGAGCAGCCGCTGCCGCCCTACGGCTGCTGCTGCCTGGGCTCGATCGACCTCACCCGCTTCGTGCGCGAGCCTTTCGGCGAGAAGGCCTCGTTCGACTTCGAGCGCTTCGGCAAGGTGGTCGAAGTCTCGACCCGGATGCTCGACAACGTGCTCGACGTCACCGCCTGGCCCCTCGAGCAGCAGCACGCCGAGGCGATGGCCAAGCGGCGCATCGGCCTGGGCTTCACCGGCCTGGGCGACGCGCTGATCATGCTGCGCCTGCGCTACGACAGCGACGAGGCGCGCGCCATGGGGGCGCGCATCTCCGAATCGATGCGCGATTCGGCCTACCGCGCCTCGGCCGAGCTCGCGCGCGAGCGCGGGCAGTTCCCGCTGTTCAACGCCGACCTTTACCTGTCGGGCTCGAGCTTCGCGGCGCGCCTGCCCGAGGAGATCAAGGCCCTGATCAGGAAGACCGGGATCCGCAACAGCCACCTGCTTTCGATCGCCCCCACCGGGACGATCAGCCTCGCCTTCGCCGACAACGCCTCGAACGGCATCGAGCCGCCGTTCTCCTGGGTCTACACGCGCAAGAAGCGCATGCCCGACGGCAGCATGAAGGAGTTCCCGGTCGAGGACCACGCCTGGCGGCGCTACAAGGCCGCGGGCGGCAACGTCGAGCGGCTGCCGGCCTACTTCGTCACCGCGCTCGAGATCAGCGCGCGCGCGCACGAGCAGATGGTCGCCGCGGTCGCGCCGTACGTCGACACCAGCATCTCCAAGACGGTGAACGTGCCCGAGGACTACCGCTACGAGGACTTCCAGGACCTGTATTTCCACGCCTGGAAATCGGGCCTCAAGGGCCTGGCGACCTACCGCCCGAACAAGGTGCTCGGCTCGGTGCTGAGCGTCGACAAGCCGGCCGAGCAGCCGCAGGACTTCCGCAGCGACGACGTCAACCGCCGGATCGAGATCAAGAGCGTGCCGCAGCCGGTGCTCGCCAGCCTGCGCTGGCCCAGCCGCCCCCAGCTCACCGAGGGCAACCTGGCCTGGACCTACATGATCGAGCACCCGCACGGCACCTTCGCGGTGTTCGTCGGCCACGTCGAGAACGGCACCCGGCACGCGTTCGAGGTCTGGGTCAACGGCAGCGAGCAGCCGCGCGGCCTGGGCGCCCTGGCCAAGGCGCTCTCGATGGACATGCGCGCCAACGACCACGGCTGGCTCAAGCTCAAGCTCGAGACCCTGGCCAAGGCCGGCGGCGACGAATCGTTCGAAATGCCCTTCCCGCCCCACGGCGAGACGAAGCTCATGCCCTCGATCGTGTCCGCCTTCGCCCAGGTCGTGCGCTGGCGCGTCGACCAGCTCGGCGCGCTCGGCGAAGGCCCGAGCCCGGTGCTCGACACCATGTTCAGCCACAAGGAGCCCAAGACCGGCACCGACGGCACCATGTCCTGGACCGTCGACGTCCTCAACCCCCGCACCGGCGACGACTTCGTCCTGGGCCTGAAGGAAATCACCCTCCCCGACGGCGTCACCCGCCCCTACTCCATGTGGCTCTCGGGCGAATACCCGCGCTGCTTCGACGGCCTATGCAAGATCCTGTCCCTCGACATGCGCGTCCTCGACCCCGCCTGGATCGGCATGAAGCTAAGGAAGCTCCTTGAATTCCCCGAGCCACTGGGCGACTTCATGGCCTTCGTCCCCGGCAGCAAGAAACAGCAGACCTTCCCCTCGACGGTCTCCTACCTCGCGCGCCTCATCCTGCACCGCTACGCCATGCTCGGAATTCTGGATGAGCGCGGCATCCCCGTGCAGCAAATGGGCATCCTCGAGACCCCGGAAAAGAAAGGCCAGACCCCCATCATGCAAGGCGGCCGCTGCCCCGAGTGCGGCAACTACACCATGATCCGCAAGGACGGCTGCGACTACTGCACCGCGTGCGGGTATGTGGGGGTGTGCGGGTAGCGAGAGAGGTTGGGAATCTGGTATTAGCGTCCAATACAGCTGAACACCAGATTCCCAGCGACGCGTGGCTACGGGCGCCGTGAATACCTGCCGCTATCGCCCAAGCGCCTTCACACGCGAACTGCTGCGAACGTCTGCT
The DNA here is from genome assembly GCA_049582045.1 of Burkholderiales bacterium. GTDB lineage: Bacteria > Pseudomonadota > Gammaproteobacteria > Burkholderiales > SG8-39 > DAHVFK01. The sequence continues at coordinate 3,522 of JBAUTD010000168.1, read as the reverse complement.
ACTCGGCCAAAACTGCCGTTCAACTTGTGGACCTAGACGGTCAGCAATGCGCTCGGTACTGGCCGTTCGATGACAAATCCTGCTGAGCGGCAGCTTCTCAACTCGTCGAACGCAAACTCCCAACCCGGAGCGGTCGTTCCTACAGCCCGTGAATCCGGGGGTTCGGCTCAAGCCCGGATCGGAGAGCCAAACAAGGCTGGAGGTCCGTAAAAAATCCGGGGCAGTCCGAAGACCTGCCCCGCAAGGTTGCCTGACTCCCCGTCCCTTACTCGATGGCGCCGGCGGTGGTGACGGAGCGGGGAGTAGTGCCCGCCGCCGCGGCCGCGCCTACGGCGGTCAGGGCGCCGGAGGCGGCATTGATGGTGTAGGCCGAGACGTTGTTGGTGCTCTCATTCGCCACGTAGGCAAACCTGCCGCTCGGATCCACGGTGACGGAGTTGGGACCCGTGCCCGCCGCCACTGTGCCCGCGGCGGTCAGGGTGCCGGTGGCGGCATTGATGGTGTAAGACGAGATGGTGGAGGAGCTGCCATTCGCAACATAGACGAACTTGCCGCTCGGATCCACGGTGACGGAGGTGGGACCCGTGCCCGCCACCACGGCCGCGCCCACTGAGGTCAGGGTGCCGGTGGCGGAATTGGAATCGATGGTGTAGGCCGAGACGGTGCCGGAGGTGAAATTTGCCACGTAGGCAAATCTGCCGCTCGGGTCCATGGTGATGGAGACGGGACCCGTGCCCGCCCCTGCTATGCCCGTGGCGGTCAGGGCGCCGGTGGCGGCATTGATGGTGTAGACCGAGACGTCGTTGTCGCCGCTATTCGCCACATAAGCGAACCTGCCGCTCGGGTCCACGGTGACGGACTGGGGAGCCGTGCCCGCCGCCACGGCCGCGCCCACTGAGGTCAGGGCGCCGGTGGCGGCATTGATGGTGTAGGCCGAGACGTTGTTGGAGTTCAGATTCGCCACATAGGCAAATTTGCCGCTCGGGTCCACGGTGACGGAGATGGGATTCGTGCCCGCCGCCACCGCGCCCACGGCGATCAGGGCGCCGCTGGCGGCATCGATCGTGTAGGCCGAGACATCGTTGGTGCCGCCACTATTTGCCACATAGGCAAACCTGCCGCTCGGATCCACGGTGACGGAGACAGGGCCCACCGCCGCGGCCGTGCCCACCACCGCGGTCAGGGCGCCGGTGGCGGCATCGATGGTGTAGGCAGAGACGTCGCTGGAGTTGAAATTCGCCACGTAGGCGAACTTCGGCGTGTACTTCAGCGCCGCGGTGCCCCGAGCCATGGCGAGCGAGAGAGGGGTCAACCGTGTGGTCACGGTGGGGGACGTCGCAAGCGGCGTAAGCGCCCCGGTGGCGAGATCGATGGTGTAGGCCGAGACGTCGCTGGAGTTCCGATTCACCGCGTAGACGAACTTGCCGCTCGGGTCCACGGTGACGGACTCGGGACCCGTGCCCGCCACCGCTGTGCCCACGGCGGTCAGGGCGCCGCTGGCGGCATTGATGGTGTAGGCCGAGACGGTGCCGTCGCTGAAATTTGCCACGTAGGCAAATTTGCCGCTCGGGTCCACGGTGACGGAGATGGGATGGAAGCCCGCCGACGCTGTGCCCGCGGCGGTCAGGGCACCGGTGGCGGCATTGATGGTGTAGACCGAGACATTGTCGGAGCCTTGGTTCGCCACGTAGGCGAACCTGCCGGTCGGGTCCACGGTGACGGACTCGGGACCCGCGCCCGCCGGCACGGCCGCGCCCACGGCGGTCAAGGCGCCGGTGGCGGCATTGATGGTGTAGACCGAGACGTCGTTGTCGCCGCTAGTCGCCACATAGGCGAACTTGCCGCTCGGATCCACGGTGACAGAGGTGGGACCCGTGCCTGCCACCACTGTGCCCGCGGCGGTCAGGGCGCCGCTGGCGGCATTAATGGTGTAGACCGAGACGTTGGTGCCGCCGCTATTCGCCACATAGGCGAACTTGCCGCTCGGGTCCACGGTGACGGAGAAGGGACCCGTGCCAGCCGCCACGGCCGCGCCCACTGAGGTCAGGGCGCCGGTGGCCGAATTGATGGTGTAGGCCGAGACGTTGTTGGAGGTCTCATTCGCCACATAGGCGAACTTGCCGCTTGGGTCCACGGTGACGGAGGCGGGACCCGTGCCCGCGGGCACGTAGCCGCGCGCGCGCAACTGGCCGGTCGCGGCATCCACGGCGTAGATCGAGACCGTGTTGTCGAAACTGTTGGCGACATAGGCGTAACGCGGGAAGACGGCCGCGGGCGCGGGCGTGCCCGTGGCGACACCAGCACCCCCTCCGCCCCCTCCGCCGCCGCAGGCGGCAAGCAGTAACGGAGCCAGAAGCAGCACAGCATGAATAAGTTTTGTGTTGGTGATGCGCATGTCCGGCTCCCTTGCTCTCGAAATCGGATTGTTTCGACGTCAAGGGCAAATCTAGACTTTCGGAAATGTCAGGGTGGATTAAGCAACTACTCCAGCGCGCCCCCATAAGGGCTCCAAGCGTTGCTCACCCTCCGACCGCATACTATACCTAATCGTCCGTGACGCTTCCGTAACATAAGCCGATACGACACATTGCTCGCTTTAGAAGATTTTGTTCTCACGCCCCACGTAGTCGGATTAAGCGATACGGCAATTGAAGCTCGACCTTCTTCTGGCAATCCGATTGATCACTCGTTAACGTCTGGTTCTGGCCGATTCCTCCCCGACCGCGTGATGGCAGAATGCGGCCACACGGTCAAGCATGTGTGGCCGCTGCGCACTTCTAGATTTCAGTCTGCTCGGAAATCTCCAGTGCGTCATCCACCTCGATGCCCAGGTAGCGGACCGTGCTTTCCAGCTTGGTATGACCAAGCAAGAGCTGAACTGCCCTGAGGTTCTTTGTCCGCTTGTAGATCAGCGTTGCCTTGGCGCGTTGACACATGCGGCGATGTTCCGATGCGGCTCGGAATCAGATACTGATCGCTCCGCAGCGGGTTCTTCTCGATCCACGCGGCCAATGCTGCCCGTGTCGGTTCCGTCAGCTCGAACTGCACCGGACGTGCCGTCTTTCGCTGAATGACCATGGCCCGAGGGAGAATCTGGTTCCCATGAGTCACGTCGCGCGCGCAAGCTGACGAGATCGCAGCCTCGCAACTTGCTGTCGATTGCGAGGTTGAACAACGCGAGGTCACGGGCCGCATGCGCATTCTGTAGGTTTATGCGGATCGCCCAGAGGTCCTTTGGCTTGAGCGGAGGCTTCTGGCCGACGAGCTTGCCTTTGTTCGATGCTTCGCGCTTCTGTATGAATTCCATGACAGACTCCTTGGTTGTTGATCGGAGTCTGATCGTTCGGCGAATGTGGGAACGGCAGCTATCGGATAGGTTTCCCTATGCGTGCTTCCGGCCAAGAGCGGTCGCTTACGGCAGGACCGCGGACCGCCGGCGCTCAGAGCGGTGGTTCGCCTGCCTGCCACATGACGTCGGCTTCTTGCTTGGCAGCCGCAGAGAGCATTTCGATCAACGGATAC
>JBAUTD010000167.1:0-2379 GCA_049582045.1 Burkholderiales bacterium | reverse complement strand
CGCGCACCGCGACCTCTGCTGCCTCGGCTCCGAGCTGAGTGACGGCGACACCGTTAGTCCGGGCGAAGGCGTAGGGCACCGCGTGCGCCGGGCGAATCAGCGCGGAAGGTTCCATAGCGAGTAGGGTGGAAGGGTGGGTGGCGCCATGTCCGGCAGCACTACGCTCGGCGCCGGAGCCGATTTGCGCTGCTCGCCAAGAATGTAGTTGTAGCGTTCGCCCGCGATCGAATCTGCGCTCTGGGCATTACGCAGGACTACCGGTCGCAGGAACAGCATCAAGTTGGTCTTGGAATGCTCGCGCGTGTTGTAGCGGAACAGGCTGCCGAGCACCGGAACGTCGCCGAGCAGCGGGACCTTCTGCTGCCCGTCCGTGACCGAGTCCTCTAGCAGTCCCCCGATGACAACGATCTGTCCGTCGTTCACCAGCACCGTCGACTCGAGCGCGCGCTTCTTGGTAATCAGCCCGGCCGGATTGTTTATGCTGCTGGGGTCGATGCTCGATACCTCCTCGTAGATCTGAAGGCGCACCGTGCCGCCTTGGGAAATCTGCGGCTTGATTCTGAGCGTCAGGCCGACGTCGCGTCGCTCGATGGTCTGGAACGGCGTCGGCGTCGTGGCCGCGCCGGTGAGCGCATACTGGCCGGTGATGAACGGCACGTTCTGGCCGATGACGATCTTCGCTTCCTCGTTGTCCAGCGTCAGCAGCGTCGGTGTGGACAGAATGTTGACATTGCTGTCGGTCTCCAGCGCTCTCACCAGCATTCCCAGGTTGAGCACCTCACCGACCCCGGGGATCGTGACGTGGCCGCGCATGACGCCGATGTTCAGCCCCTGTCCCGCCAGGGCCGGGTTCTGCGAGATGCCGAGGATGTTCTGCCCGCTGCCACCGAAATTCGTACCACCGAAACCGCGCGCCGTGGAATCGGTCGCGCCCGCGGCACTCAGGTTCTGCCACTGAATGCCGAACTCCGCCGCCTTGTCGGAGGTGATTTCGGCGATCATGGCCTCGACGTAGACCTGTTCCCGGCGCACGTCGAGCTTGTCGATCGCCGCGCGCAGATTGTTGTAGATTGCGTCCGGCGCGTTGATGATGATCGAATTGGTCGCCGCATCGGCCTGGATGATGCCGGGCGCGGGCGCATCTTCCGGCGAAGCGGCGGGGGCGTTGAACGACGCGCTCATCGGCGAAGTGCCCGGCGAATTACCGGCCTGGTTGGCCGGCTGCGCTGCGAGGGAAGTGGCCCCGCGCCGCGAAGACGTCGCGCTCGACCCGGAATCTCCCATGTAGATCGCGCGCAGCGTCCGGGCAACGCTCACGGCTTCCGCGTTCTTCAGGTAAACGACGTGAATGTTACCGGCGGCGCTGGTGGGAGCGTCGAGCACGGCGACCAATCCGCGCAGCCGTGCGAGCTTTTGCGCGTCGTCCGAGCGCGCGATCAGCGTGTTCGAGCGCGGGTCCGCAACAAGTGTCATGGGCTGGTCGAAACCGGGGCCCTGCTGCGGCGCCTCGGCGAACAGGCGGCCCAGAATCTGCGCGGCGTCTATCGCCGACGCATAGTGGAACGGGATCACGACCGGCTCGTTGCCTTTGGGCTGGTCGATGGCCGCGACGATTCGGGCGACGCGGCCCAGATTGCTCACGTAGTCGGTGACCACCAACGTGTTGTTTCCGCCGTACGCCGCGATCGCATTGTAGGGCGCGATGAGCGGGCGCAGCACCGGAACGAGTTGCATGGCCGACACGTGCTTCAGCGTAAAGACGCGCGTTTCCACCCGGTCGTCCGGCGCGTGCATGCGTCCCGGCTCATATTTCGCTTCGGCGGCGGGAACGATCTTGACGATGTTCCTCTCCTCTACCGCCGAGAAGCCCTGGAGCCGCATCGCAGCAAGGAAAACGTCGTATACCACCGGCTTCGCGATCGGCTGCGAAGAAATGATGTTCACCGTGCCCTTGACGCGTGGATCGAGCACGAAGTTTCTGCCGGTGATCTGCCCGATCACCTTGACCACGCCCTCGATGTCCGCGTTGACGAAATTCAGCGTGACCATGTCCTGCTCCGCGGCCCAAGCCCGCCCGATCGAGAACGCGAGCGCGAGCGACAACAGCCATATGCGCAGACAGTGTCGCAGCGTCATGGGGTTTTCCCCGTCTTCGGGAAAGCGAGCGTCTCGCGCGCGCCGCGCCGTTCGAGCGTCACGTCGTGAGCGTGCACTTCTACGAGCCTCACGCCCGGCTCGATCTCCTCGCCCTCGCGAACCGAGACGACGCGCTTCGCCTCGAGCCGCAGCACCGCGTACCCCGGATTGCCGCCGGAAGCCGCAGCGACGCCCAGCAGGTCTATCGCGACGCTCGCCGGCGCCGCCTCGATCGCACCGCCC
>JBAUTD010000166.1:0-3090 GCA_049582045.1 Burkholderiales bacterium | reverse complement strand
ATCCAGCGCCACGTCGGGCGCTGGATGTTCGGCGGCGTGGCCGCCTTCGGCTTCGCGACCGTCGTGTTCGGCGTCTCGACGAGCCTCGCGCTCTCGCTCGCCGCGCTCACCGTGCTCGGCGCGGCCGACATGCTGAGCGTGTTCGTGCGCCAGATGCTGGTGCAGCTCGCCACCCCCGACGCGATCCGCGGCCGGGTGAGCGCGGTCAATTCGGTGTTCATCGGCGCTTCGAACGAAGTCGGCGAGTTCGAGTCCGGCCTCACCGCCGCGTGGTGGGGCGTGGTGCCGGCGGTAGTGGTCGGCGGCGCGGCGACCATGCTGGTCGCCTGGGCCTGGACGCGGCTGTTCCCGGTCCTGTGGCGGATGGAGCGCTTTCCCGGTCCAGCGGACTGACAGGCTAGGTGTCCAGTCGCAGGCCGAGCCGCGTCGATGCAATCAACGCCTGGGTGCGCGTGTGCACGTTCAACGCCTGCAGCACGGCGCTGACGTGAACCTTGACGGTGTTTTCCGCAATGTCGAGCCGGCGCGCAATGAGCTTGTTCGGCAAGCCCTTCAGCACGAGCGACAGGACGTCGGCCTGCCGCGGCGTCAAGCCCAGGTCCGCGGGTGTTATCCCCGCGGCGCCCGGCGCGGCGGCGCCGGCGGACTTCGGCAGCGCGGTCATCAGCCCGTCCGGCGACGCGTCCTTCTGACTGCGCATCTTGAGGGCCTCGACCGGCACGTAGACGCCGCCGGAGGCGACCAGTCGAACCGCATTGAGCAGGACGTCGCGCGGCGACGTTTTCGGAATGAATCCCATCGCCCCGAGGTCCAGCGCCTCCACGATGGTTCCGGAATCGCTGGCGCCCGATACGACCACCACCGGAAGCTGCGGGCGCTCCTCCCGGAGCCGCGCCAAGCCCTCGGCGCCTGCGCAGTCGGGCAGCCCGAGATCGAGGAGCGCGAGATCGAATTCCTGGTCGCCGGCGGTCGCCGCGAGCGCGCCGGCGAGATCGCCGGCGCAAACAACCTCCGCGGCCCGGTCGAGCGAGAGGAGCGCCAGGCGAAGCGCATCCGCCATCATGGGGTGATCATCGACGACCAGGATCCTCACGCCCCCTCCCGTTCCCATTCGATCGCGTGGTCCGTTCGGATCTTAGCGCGGTAGGTCCGTCGGCGGGCAGCTCCCCGGACAAATCCCGCACCTCAATACAATAGCGCCACCGGAGTACCGTATCTAGCGCGTTCGGGTTATTCCGCTGCATCCGCGCGCTCCCCAGAATGAGTGTCAAGTGGTCGCACACCACCCTCCGACACGAAATGCTTGCCGACCCGCGGCCCGGGAATTAGATTGCCAGCGTTGCTTACGACCGAGGCGCTCGCCATGAGCCCGGAAAGCCTAGCCGACCACCCGGCTGCCGGCGGGGTCACGCAGCAGCCGGGCGCCGTCGACGGGCGCGTACTGTCCCAACAGCTGGAAATCCTTGCGCGCCAGGGGACGCGCACGGCGATTCCGGTGGCGGCGGTCGCGGCGGCCATCGCCTACCTGGTCTGGGGCCGGGTCAGCGCCTGGCTCATCGTGGCGTGGGTCGGCACGGTGCTCGTCCTGAGCGTGGTGCGCTCGCTCGCCTGCTTGCACATTGTGCGGCGGGGGCTCGAGCCGGCGGCGGCGCCGGTCTGGAAGCGCCGATTCTTCGTCTTGGCGGTGTTGAGCGGCGCGGCGGCAGGCAGCATCGCCGTGGCGACGTTCCCGGACTTGTCCGGCGACCTGCGCGCGGTCGTCACCATGTTGATTTGCTGCTGGGGGATCGCCACGGTCACGACAAATGGGCCGTTCCCGCGTCTCGTCGCCGGTCATGCCGGACCGATCTTCGGACTGGCGGCCCTCGGCTGGGTGCTCGCGGGGGCTTTTGCGGCGCCGCTGGTCGCGCTCCTGCTCGCGCTCTTCTTCGCGCTGCTCGCAGGGTTCGCCCTGGAAACCGCGCGCGTGATCGAGCAGTCGATCCGGCTACGCTACGCCAACGAGGAGCTGCTCGGGCAGAAGGAGCAGCTGCTAGCGTTGATGCGCGCCGCCTTCGACAAGGCGGAGTCCGCCCGCAACAAGGCCGAGGAGGCGAGCCGGTCGAAGTCGCAGTTCCTCGCCTCCGCGAGCCACGATCTGCGCCAGCCGCTGCATGCGCTCTCGCTGCTGACCGCGCTGCTCAAGGACATGACCGAGGATGCGCGCGTGCGCGAGGTGGGCCGGCACATCGAGCTCTCGGTCCAGTCGCTCGACGGGCTGTTCGGGGCGCTGCTCGATCTGTCCAAGCTCGACGCCGGGGCGGTAAAGCCGGAGCTGCGCGAAATTGCCCTGCCCGAGCTCATCGATCGGCTCTCGATCGAGTACCGACCCAAGGCGCAGAGCAAGGGGCTGATCTACGAGTGCGACGCAGACCACATCTGGCTCCGCACCGACCCGATCCTGCTGGAGCGGGTGATGCGCAATCTGCTGGAGAACGCGATCCGGTTCACCGCGGCGGGGCGCGTCGCGGTGTACGCCAGGCGCGCCGGCGAAGGCCTGAGCATAAGCGTAAGCGACACCGGAATCGGCATCCCCGACTCCGAGCGCTCGCGGATCTTCGAGGAGTTCTACCAGATCGGCAATCCCGCCCGCAGCCGTACCCAGGGCCTCGGCCTCGGCCTGTCCATCGTGCGACGCCTCTCGGACTTGCTGAAATTCCAGGTGGTGGTGAGCTCGCGCGCGGGCCAAGGCTCGGTGTTCGCGATCGAGGTGCCGGGCTCGCAGGTGCGAACCACGCCGACCGGTGCCGCCATCGAGCGGCCGGCGCAGGACGAGGACGACGTTTGCGGGATCGTCGTGCTCGTCATCGAGGACGACGCCGAAGTGCGCAATGCGATGAATCTCTCGCTGCGGCGCTGGGGCTGCACCCCGCTGATCGCCGAGTCGCTCGATGACGCGTGGAAATTGCTGGCTTCGACCCGGCTGCGGCCCGAGGTCATGATCTGCGACCTGCGGCTCGGCAACGGCGCGAGCGGCATCGCGGCGATCGGCGCCTTGCGCACCGGGCTCGGCCCCGTTCCCGCCGCGCTGGTGACCGGCGACACCGATGC
>JBAUTD010000165.1:0-4687 GCA_049582045.1 Burkholderiales bacterium | reverse complement strand
GGCCTGGGCGGCGCCGTTCGCGGTTCCACTGGGGGATACGCGCATCGGGCTGGAGGCGCCGCCCGGGTTCGCCGACACCGGATTCACCGGCTCGCCGCGCCTGCGCGAGATCGCCGAGTCGCTCACCTCCGCCTCGAACCGGATCCTGCTGTTCGCAATCAGCGACGGCGATCTGCGCCTGTTCATGCGAGGCGACCGGCCCGAGCTGCGCCGCTTCATGATCGCCGTGACGCCGCGCGCGCTGGAAGACCAGAGCGTGACCACGCGCCAATTCGACGCCTTCGTCGGCGACGTGCTGCGCGAGCTGGGCGGCCCTGCGCCGGCTCAGGGCGACGTGCTGAAATACCTCGACGCGCAGCCGCGTGGCAAGGCAGCGCTGCTGGGCGAGCTGCGGCGCGACACGACGGTGGTATCGGTGCTGCAGGGCACCCGTCTGCCGGACCCCCCCGGCTACGGCGCGAAGGCGGAATACATGCTGTCGACGACCACCCTGCTTGCCCTGCGCGGCAAGGCGCTCAGCGTCTCGGTCTACAGCATGTATGAATCGGCCGACGACCTGGCCTGGATCAAGCTCGCCACCGCGCGCTGGATCGAGGACCTGCAGCGCCTCAACGTGCGCTAGGCGGGCCGCGACGCTCAAGCCATCATGGCCGAAGCCGACTACCGCGAGCAGGCGCTCAAGATCTACCCCTGGATCTGCGGCCGCTGCGGGCGCGAATTCTCGGGCAGGAACCTGCGCATGCTGACGGTGCACCATCGCGACCACAACCACAATAACAACCCGCCCGACGGCAGCAACTGGGAGCTGCTTTGCCTGTACTGCCACGACAACGAGCACGCGCGGCAGCTCGAGGCGGCCCAGCGCGGTGCGGCGGTGCCCGGCAGCTCTGCCGGCCCGGCGCCGGCAACGCACAAGCCCTTTGCGGCCCTCGAATCCCTGATGAAGCACAAGAAGTAGCAGCCGACTCCCATCAACCGACCGCGACGAGGCGCCATGCCCTCTTTTGACATCGTTTCCCAGGTAGACAAGCAGGAAGTGAAGAACGCGATCGAGCAGACCAACCGCGAGATCGGCAACCGCTTCGACTTCAAGGGATCGGATGCGCGCGTGGAGCAGAACGACCTGCAGCTGACCGTTTTCGCCGACGACGAGTTCAAGCTCGGCCAGGTGCTGGACGTTTTGCGCGCTCGCCTGAGCAAACGCAACGTCGACGTGAGGTGCCTGGAGCTCGGCGAGACCGAGAAGATCTCCGGCGACAAGGTCAAGCGTCCGCTCACGGTCCGGGTCGGCGTGGCGCAGGAGAAAGCCAAGTCGATCGTCAAGCTGTTCAAGGAGTCCAGGCTCAAGGTGCAGGCCTCGATCCAGGGCGACGCGGTGCGCGTCTCGGGCGGCAAGAAAGACGATCTGCAGGCGGCGATCCAGCTGGTGCGCCAGTCGGTGGCCGACGTGCCGCTGCAGTACGTCAATTTCCGCGACTGAGGCCCTCGCACCAGCGCTCGTAGATCACGTCGGCGACCTCGTGCAGCGCCGCCACGCGGCGCTCCAGGTCGCGCAGGATCTCCGCCGGCTGCTGCACGCCGGGGCTCGCGGCACCGGCGGCGATCTCGCCGCGCCCGGCTTCGCACCAGTCGCGCACCAGCTCATCGGTCATCTCGACATGACACTGCATGCCGAAGTGGCGCCCGAGCGCGAAGGCCTGGTTGGCGCAGCGGCCGTTGGTCAGCAAGCGCGTGGCGCCAGGAGGAATACTGAAGCTCTCGCCATGCCAGTGGAACGACTCGAACGACTGAAGCTCGCCGAACCATTCCCGCGCCAGCGCGTTGTCAGCGACCCGCACCTCGCCCCAGCCGATTTCCTTCACCGCCGCCGGCTCGACCGTGCCGCCGAACGCGCGCGCCATGAGCTGGGCGCCCAGGCAGTGGCCGATCACCGGAACATCGCTGCGCACCGCATCACGGATCAGCTCGAGCGCGCGCGCGATCCAGGGCAAGGCGTCGTTTACGCTCATCGGCCCGCCCATGAAAGCGAGGCCGCTGAACGCGCGCACGTCGCGCGGCAGCTCTTCTCCCGCGTCCACCGCGACCAGCCGAGACGGAATTGAGCGCTGCTCGAGAGTGGTGGCAAAATAGCCCGGCCCCTCGATTCGGGCATGCCTGAAGATCGCAACCGGCTTCATTGGAGCTGCCTTTGCAAAGCCGTCATTTTATTGGCCTCGCCGCCCTGCTCCTAGCGCTTCCCGCAGGCGCGGCCGACATCGGCCTGGTCGGGGTGTTTCCCGGCAAGGCGGCGGTGCTCGTGATCGACGGCGGCGCGCCGACCACGGTCAGGGTCGGCCGCACTGCACAGGGCGTGAGCGTGCTTTCGGCGGACGAAACGCAAGCCGTGATCGAAGTCGCGGGCAAGCGGCGCACCCTGCGCCTGGGCCAGTACGCGAGCAGCGCAAGCGACGACGAGCGCCAGAAGGCGACGCTTGTCGCGGATCCGAACGGACATTTCTTCGCGCAGGGACAGGTAAACGGCGGCTCGGTTCGCTTCCTGGTCGATACCGGCGCCACCATGGTCGCGCTGCCGGGCAGCGTAGCGGACCGGCTCGGCATCGACTATCAGAAGGGCCTGCGCGGGATGATCCAGACCGCAGCCGGGCCGACGGTCGCCTACAAGGTCAAGCTGGACGAGGTCCGCCTGGGCGGGATCAGGCTGCAGAACGTGGATGCGGTGGTGCTGCAAGGCGGGCTCGGCGTCGCCCTGCTCGGCATGAGTTTTCTCAACCGGGTGGAGATGCAGCGCGACGGCCAGTCGATGGTCCTGACCCGCCGCTACTGATCACCCGCCAACGGGCGCCCGTGCACCAGCGGCACGAAGCGCACCGGCAGCACGCTCTTGCGCTCGACGCGGCCGTCCGCGCCCTTGCTGACGAGCAGCAGGTCCTGGGCGCCCCAGCGCTCCCCGACCGGGATCACCATCCTGCCGCCGGGCTTGAGCTGGTCGACGAGCGCCTGCGGCACATTCGGCGCCGCCGCGGTGACGACGATTGCGTCGAACGGCGCCTTCTCCGGCCAGCCCGCGTAGCCATCGCCGACGCGGACCTCCACGTTCGTGTAGCCGAGCCCGGCCAGACGTTCCGCCGCGCCGCGCCCGAGCTCCGGCACCACCTCGATCGAATACACCCTGCCCACGATCTCGGCCAGTATCGCCGCCTGGTAGCCCGAGCCGGTACCGACCTCCAGCACGACCTGCCCCGCGCGCGGCTCGATCAGGTCGGTCGACAGGGCCACGATGTACGGCTGGGAGATGGTCTGGCCGGCGCCGATCGGGAGCGGGAAGTTGCCGTACGCGCGCGAGGCTTCGTCGGGCGGAACCAGCCGGTGGCGCTCGACTTTGCCGAGCGCGGCGCGCACGGCGCTCGACATGACCGCGAGGCCCGTCTCGGCCGCGGTCTCGGCGTACATCGCCTCGACCTCCGCGACCATGCGCTCGCGCTGGGCCGCGTAGGCCGCCACGCCCGTTCAGCGCCCGGACTTGTTGCGCTCGATGAGCGCGTAGGCGCTATGGTTGTGGATCGACTCGAAGTTCTCCGATTCGACCACGTAGGATTCGATGCGCTCGTCGAGGTTGAGCACCGCCGCCACGTCGCGCACCATGTCCTCGACGAACTTCGGATTGTCGTAGGCGCGTTCCGTGACGTGCTTCTCGTCGGGCCGCTTGAGCAGGCCGTAGAGCTCGCTCGAGGCCTGCTTCTCGACCAGGTCGACGATCTCCTCGATCCAGACGAAATCGTTCAGGCGCGCGCTCACCGTGACGTGCGAACGCTGGTTGTGCGCGCCGCGCGCAGAGATCTTCTTCGAGCACGGACACAGGCTGGTCACCGGCACCAGCACCTTCATGGTGAAAGTCTGCTTCTTGTCGCTGATCTCGCCGATGAAGCTGATCTCGTAGTCCATCAGGCTTTTGACCCCCGACACCGGCGCGGTCTTCTCGATGAAGTACGGGAAGCTCATCTCGATCAGGCCTTCCCCGGCCTCGAGCCGCTCGACCATCTCGCGCAGCATCACCTGAAAGGTCTCGACCGTAATCTCGCGCTCGTGCGCCTCGAGGATCTCGACGAAGCGCGACATGTGAGTGCCCTTGAAGTGGTGCGGCAGCCCGACGTACATGTTGAACATGGCCACCGTGTGCTGCACGTTGCCGGAGCGCTCCTGAATGCGCATCGGGTGGCGGATCGCCTTGACCCCGACCTTGTCGATCGCCAGCTTGCGGGTGTCGGCCGACGCCTGGACATCGGGGATGTTGTACAGGTCGCGTGATTTCATGGCCGCGATTATAACATCCGACTAATTTACTCGGATATTGCCCCGGCAACCGCCTTGCGGATCCCCTCGGCATCCAGGCCGACGGAGGCGAGCAGCCTGGCCGGATCGCCGTGGTCGATGAACCGGTCCGGCAAACCGAGCAGCAGCACGCGCCGCTCCACGCCAAGCGCCGCGAGCGCCTCGCATACCGCGCTGCCCGCGCCGCCCATCGCCGCGTGCTCCTCGATCGTCACCAGAAGCTCGTGGCGCTCGGCGAGCTCGCGCAGCAACGCGACGTCCAGCGGCTTGACGAAGCGCATGTTGGCGACCGTCGCGTCGAGCTCGGCGGCGGCCTCGAGCGCCGGGCGCAGCATGCTGCCGAAGGCGAGGATCGCGA
>JBAUTD010000164.1:0-2923 GCA_049582045.1 Burkholderiales bacterium | reverse complement strand
CTCGACGCCGCTGTCGCAGGCGTCGTTCGTCGCCGCGCACCGCGGTTCGGCCTACGGGCTCGAGATGTCGGCCGAGCGCATGGCGCATCCTGCGCTGCGGATCCGCACGCCGGTGCCCGGCCTGCTGCTCGCCGGCCAGGACGTGGTCAGCCTCGGCATCGGCGGCGCATTCATGGGCGGCTTCATGGCTGCCGCCTCGCTCGAGCCGAGCCTTTGGCGCCGGATGACGCGCTGAGTCGATCGCGCCAAGAAGCCGCCTTGTAGACCACGTCGTGCGCGCGCACATGATGGCGCAGCGGAACGATTCGCTGATACCCGGGTCGAACGCCGTGTAAGCAAGCGCGGCGCGCGACAGGACTCAAGCTGAATAAAACGTCCGGCAGCACGTATCCGCCGCAACGACGTATTCCATGGCTCGCGCTCGGCGCGGAAGCGCTCGGCACGGCCTTGCTCGTTGCGGTAGGCCTATCGATCGTGATTCTCGACTTCGGTCGTGGCAGCCCGGTGATTCAATTGATCCCGGACGCTGGCTGGCGTCGGCTGACCACGGGCTTCCTGTTCGGCTCGACGGGCGCCCTCATCGCGCTCTCGCCGCTCGGCAGGGAAAGCGGCGCGCACATCAATCCCGTGGTCACCCTGAGTTTCTGGCTGATGCGCAAGCTCAAGTCCGATGTCGCGCTGGGCTACGTGCTGGCCCAGCTCGCGGGCGCGGTGGCGGGCGCCCTGCCGCTGCTGGCCTGGGGCGAAATGGGCCGCAGCGTGGCCTACGGCGCGACGCTCGTCGGCGCGGGTTACGGCGCGGGCTGGGCCCTGCTGGGCGAGGCGGTGTGCACTTTCGCGCTCGTGTTCGGCCTGTTCTACTTTCTGCAGCATCCGAAGCTGCGCGCATATACGCCGGCGCTGTTTCCCTTTCTGTACGCGGCGATGGTCCTGGTCGAAGCGCCGGTGTCGGGCACCAGCACCAATCCGGCCCGCAGCCTGGGGCCGGCGGTCATCTCGGGCGCCTGGCAGGGCTGGTGGCTGTACTGGCTGGGCCCGCTGCTCGGCGCGCTGTCGGCGCTCGTCGTGTACCGCCTGAACTGGCGGCGATGGTCGGCGATCGAGGTCGCCAAGCTGCACCACTTCGCGCACGACCGCTACGGAATCTTTCGCACATGAGCTCGAACACACCGAGACCCGAGGACTATTCATGAAAGCGCCCCAGGCAGCCGCGTCGCATCCCACTTGGGCCCACGCCGGCAAGGACATGGTGGGAACGAGCCTCGGCTCGTCGCGGGTCTGGTTTACCCTCGCCGAGGGCATCGTCACGGAGGTTTATCGCCCGCGCATCGACATTCCGCAGGTCAAGGATCTCGGTTTCATCGTCGCGGACGATCGCGGCTTCTGGGTCGAGCTTCGCCGCCTCGGAAATTACGAGGTGATTCTGCCCAAGCCCGGCGTGCCCGCCGTCACCGTGGTTCACCGGCACCCGCGCTTCACCTTCACGCTGCAGGTCTGCCCCCTGCAGCGGCGCGACGTGCTCCTGTTGCGCTATCGCCTCGAGGGCGACGAGAGCCTGCGGCCTTACGCGCTGCTCGCGCCGCGCCTGGGCGGCGACGCGGAGAACAACCTCGCTTCGGTGGACAAGCACGGCGGCCGCACCGTGCTGTGCGCGGAGCAGGGACCTTTCGGGCTGGCCCTGGCGGCGAGCGGGCAGGACGGGGCCGACGCCTGGGGGCGCTGCGCCGCCGGCGCTCTCGAATCGAGCGACGGCTGGCAGGATTTCGCGCGGCACGGGCGCATGACCTGGGACTACGACAGCGCGGGACCGGGGGCGGTCTGCCTGACGGGCGAGCTGCCGCGTCAGGCCACGCTCGCGCTCGGCCTCGCGACCAGCAAGCAGTCGGCCGCGACGCTCGCGGTGTCGGGGCTGATGGAGGATTTTTCCGAAGTCTGGGACGCGCAATGCCGGGCCTGGGAAGCATGGCTGGCGCAATCCCGCTTCCCGGCCCTGCCGGGCGATCTCGGCGACATGCTCGCGCTCTCCGCCACGGTGCTCAAGGTCCACCAGGACCGCACATTTTGCGGCGCCACGGTGGCGAGCCTGTCGGTACCCTGGGGCGAGGACAGCCAGACCCGCGGCGGCTACCACCTGGTGTGGTGTCGCGACCTGGTTGAAACCGCCGGCGCGCTGCTCGCGCTGGATGCGCTCGAGGATGCGCGCGAAGTTCTGCGCTATCTGATCGCGACGCAACAGGAGGACGGGCACTGGCTGCAGAACCAGTGGCTCGGCGGCACCGCTTTCTGGCAGGGCATACAGCTCGACGAGACGGCTTTTCCCGTGCTGCTCGCGTCCGCCCTGCAGGCGCGCGGCGCCCTGGACGGCATCCCGGTCGGGGACATGGTCCGGCGCGCATTGCGCTTCATCGTTCGCGAAGGACCGGCGACGGCCCAGGACAGGTGGGAGGAAGATCCCGGGATCAATACTTTCACGCTCGCGATCGCGATCGCCGCGCTGGTCGAGGGCAGCGGCTTTCTCGAGGGCGAAGCGCGCGGCTTCGCGCTCCTGCTCGCCGATTACTGGAACGCGCAGCTCGAAGACCTGGCGTACGTGAAGGACACGCCGCTCGCGCGACGCCTGGGCGTCCGCGGCTATTACATCCGCACCGCCCCGGCCGATACGCTGGTGCACGACGGCGCCGGGGCCGAGCACATTCTGATCAAGAACCGCGCGCAGGACCCCGACTTGCGCGCCGACGAACAGATCGCGACCGACTTCCTGCAACTGGTGCGCTACGGCCTGCGCGACCCGCACGATCCGCTCATCGTCGACAGCCTGAAGGTGGTCGACGCGTTGCTCAAGACCGACACGCCGGCCGGCCCGGTCTGGCATCGCTACAACGGCGACGGCTACGGCGAGCACGACGACGGCGCCGCCTTCGAC
>JBAUTD010000163.1:0-1796 GCA_049582045.1 Burkholderiales bacterium | reverse complement strand
GCTCAAGTACGCCGTCGGCCGCGCGCGCCCGAGCGCGGGGCTGGGCAAGGCGCAGTTCGAATCGGGCTCGAGCGAGGACCGGTTCCACTCCTTTCCCTCCAACCACACGGTGCTGATGTGGGCCGCGGTCACGCCCTACGCCGAGGAGTTCGGCATGCCCTGGCTCTACGGCGCGGCGGCCCTCACCAACCTCGCGCGCATCGGCAGCCGCGAGCACTGGGTCTCCGACACCGTGGCGAGCTCGCTCATCGGCTATGGGCTCGGTTATCTTGCCTGGGACGCGCGCCACCGGGCGCGCCTGAACAAGGACCGCCCCACGGTGCTGATCGGCCCCCAATCGGTGAACCTCGCATGGCAGCTCGACTGAGCGTCGCGATTCTTGTCCTGGCCGTCGTATCCTCCCCGGCCTGGGGCGACGGTTGTCGCGTGATCGACCCCGAGCTGCAAGGAGGGTACGCTGGGCCGTGTGCGAACGGGCTCGCCGAGGGCGAGGGTTACGCGACCGGGATCGCGACCTACCGCGGCCACTTCAAGGCGGGCAGGAAGGACGGCGAGGGGGTCAAGTCCTGGCCCAACGGCGACCGCTACGAGGGCGGCTTCGTCGACGACCACAAGCAGGGCCACGGCATTTACACCTGGGGGCGCGGACCGTGGAAGGGCGAGCGCTACGACGGCGAGTTCGCGAACGACAGGCGCAACGGCCAGGGCACTTATCGCTACGCCGACGGCGACGTGTACAGCGGCCCCTGGAAGGACGACGTGCCGGTCGGCGCGCCCACGCCGATGATGCTTGCGCGACGCAGGTTCCACGAGGAATCGCGCAAGGCGGTAGCGAAGCAAGGGCAGAAGGTGTGCCGCGCGATGCAGGTCGGGATCGCGCGCCACGAGTGGATTCGCGGCACGGTGGTGGGCGTCGAGGGCGACCGGGTCGCGGTGCGCATCGACCGGCCGGGCACCTACGGCGAGGCGATCGCGGGAGTTGAACTAAAAAAGGACGAGGTGATCTGGGATGCGCCGTACGGCTGGACGCCCTGCTGGTAAGCGCGGGCCCCGCTCGCGCATCGCGGCGCTGCTGATCTTCGGGCTGCTCGCCGTGGGCGGGGTCTTCGCGCACTACTGGGTCGCCACCCTGACCTACTATCCGACCGCGAAGGTCGCGTTGCCCGGTGGGTTCGCCTTCAGCGTGGTGCAGCAGGCGCAGCCCGACCGCGCAGCGTGCGGCGAGGCGAACGAGCGCTTCCTCGGGCCGCTCGAAAGCGTCTGCAAGGACTGCAAAGTGGTCTACGCGCGCTGCCAACGCGCGATCGACGGCGCCGACCTGCTGCTGATGACCGAGGCCTCACCGTCCTTCTACACCGTGATCGCGCCCGGCCTGCGCATGCGGTTGCACGGCCCGGCCAAGCAGCTCGGGGCGGTGTGCGACGGCATCGCGGCGCAACTGGTGCGCAGCGGCCGGGCCAACGCGACCTGCCTGCGTCCGCGCGACCCGACCGAAGCCGCGCGCTGAAAAGAAAAAAAGCCCCGGAAAAGTGTTTCCGGGGCCCTTCTAAGCCGGCTGCCGAAGCAACCGGAAGGAGGTGCTCGTCTAGTGGCTCGTTTCGGTGTGACCTTCGCCACACTAGTCCCCCGCGTAGCCGAGATCAATCCCCAATTTGGATGAGGGCGTCGCGATTTATCTCAGCGTCCCGCCCAGGGCGCAGTCCTTGACCACGGCGTTGATCCGGCCGAACCAGCGGGTCCAGCCGGCGAGCACGGTCTCGCCCGGTTCGCCCTCGCCCGGATCGATCCTCACCCGG
>JBAUTD010000162.1:0-2209 GCA_049582045.1 Burkholderiales bacterium | reverse complement strand
GCGCCGCGCCGCCGCCGATGTCGGGCAGGCCGAAGGTATCGCTGCCCGGGCTCGCGAACAGCTCGATCTTGTAGGCCTTCGCGCCCTCGACCGCCCGCCAGCCGAACCGGGTCTCGCGATCGAACAGCGCGCCGTCGCCCGGTCCGGTCACCGTCATCGCGGTGAATGCGCCGCGCGCCGCGGAGCTCGCGTTGCCGACGTAGTACGACAGCATCGGCGGATCGAAGCCGGGCAGCGGCTGCGTGATGCGCAGGCGCACCATGTAGTAGCCCGGCGAGTCGGTCGGCAGGTCCGGGCTCTTGACGATCTCCGGCTCGCGCCCGATCAGGCCGCGCGTGACCTGCTGCAGCTCGCGAAATTGCGGCTGTCCCGCGGTCGAGCTAGGCCCCGCGATCTCCCACAGCGCGCTCATGCTGCCGCTGCCGGTGAAATCGATTTCCCCTTGCGCCGATAGCCGATCCCCCGCCTGCACCACGCGTACCGCCGCGCCGTCGTCGAATGCGAGCGCCTCGCGCGTGATGCCGAACAGTCCCGCGCCCGAGCCGCCGATCACGATCAGCTCGCTTCCCTGCATGGGTGTCGTGCCGTCGGTGAACACCCGCACATAGCTGATCGTCTGCGCGCCGAGCCGGTTCGCCCTCACCGTGACGTCCGGCGGCACGATGACCGATTCGGCCAGATTGACCGTCGAGGGAACGCCGCTCACCATGCTGCCGTTCGCGCTGAGAGCGGTGTTCACGGTGCCGAGCACGGTCGCGCCGACCCTGAACTGTCCCGATGTGGAAGTGATCGTGTAGGGCAGCGTCCCTGGAAAGCCGACGGCCAGGCTGACGACCTGCCAGTTGAGCACCAGCGAATGCGCCTGGCCGATCGCAATCAGGCTGTTCGCGGGGATCGGCTCGACCGAGTTGACTGTGGCGCGCGCCGCGGGCGGCACCGCCGCGACGGCGAGTCCGAGCGCGATGCCCAGGGTGCGAATGAAGGTGCGCATCATAGCGGCTGTGCTCCCGTGCCTCAGAACGACGGCATCCACGAAACGCTCATGCGCACGAACGCCTGGTAGCTGTTCACGCACACGGCGCCGAACGAAGAAGAGACCGCGAGCTTGTCGCGGCAGGAGTGGTAGCTGCCGTCCAGGCCGAGCGACATGCCGGGGCGCTGGCCGCTCGGCGCGACCACCATCCAGTTCAGCCCCAGCGTGGTGTCGCTGGTGATCTGGTCGCTCGCGGGCACGTCCGACCAGGCGTGGCGCACGTTGTAGGTCAGGGTGGTAGACACCCGCTCGGTGAACGGATAGGCGAGCGTTGCGCCGCCGATCATCGCCTGCGCGCGGGCGACGTTCGTCAGGTCCTCGGTCTTGTCGTGCTCGACGCTCGCGCCGAGGTTCAGCTTGCTCACCAGCACTCCCGCCTGCAGGCGGTCGGCGGTGGTCACGGTGTCGGGTGTGTAGCCCGCGAAGTCCTTGTCCTCGATGCGCGTGTGCGTGGCGCCCCAGTTCCAGGTCGCGTGCTGGAACTGCGCGCCCAGCATCAGGTTGGAGGTATCGTGCAGCGGCCCTACCGAGAGCAGGAACGACCCCGCGGTGTCGGTCAGCTCCTTGCTCACCGTCACGTAGGAGGCCGACAGGCTGGGCGTCCCGTACCAGGGCATCGCGGAGGCCTGCGCGCCCGCGCGCACCGGCACCCAGTTGAGCGAGAACGAGTGCTGCGTGGTCCGCGTGCGCGGAACGAGCGCGAGCTCGTCCACGTTGTCGTGCTCCTTGGCAGCGGCTGCCTGCGCGCTCAGGCCGTACCAGTTGAGTCCGCTGAACACCTGACCCATGTCGCGGTCGGAGATCGCGCCCGGCGTCGCGGGGCTCTGGAAGAACGTGCTGAGGACTTTCTTCTGCGCGCCGACGTTCCACACCATGGGCTGGCCGAGCACATTCAGGCTGTGCCAGGGCGTGTAGTTCGCCAGTCCGGAATACGCGTGACCGGACTGCGGCTCGAGCCCGACCCCGACGCCGTCGAAGTCGTAGCTGCTGTGCGCGGCCTCGCCGCGCAGGCGTAGCAGCTTGTCGAACAGCTGCGCGTCGGCCACCAGGCTTCCCGCGTGGCCGCCGTAGGGCTGCGGCGATCCCGCCACTCCGGCGCCGCTCATGCCCGTGCTCTCGCCGTCGACGTAGGTGGCGCTGACGGCCAGCGCGTCGCGGGCCGCCGCGAGCGGGAAC
>JBAUTD010000161.1:0-1616 GCA_049582045.1 Burkholderiales bacterium | reverse complement strand
CCCCTGCCACCACGCGCGGCGTCGCACGGCCGGTGGCCGCCTCGCCCTCCCCGGTGGTCTCGGTCAGCCGGTTAAGACGGTCCACGTCGAGCGAATCGATGCTCTCGCGGATCTGGAAAAAGAACACGCCGAACAGCACCATCGCCACCAGCACGTCGAAGCCGACGCCCAGTTCCACCACCAGCGGCATACCGGCGGTGGCGGAAACCGCGGCCAGGAACAGGCCGTTTTCCATCGACATGAAACCGAGCACCTGGGCGACCGCCTGCTGGCGGAACACCATCATCAGCAGCCCGATCAGCACCACGGCGAGGCTGATGGCGACGATGTTGCGGGTATAGGCCAATTCCTGCTGCACGATGGGCAGCACCAGCCAGTAGCTGAAAATCACCAGCGCGACCGCGGCCATGATCACCAGGGCGGGCCGGTGCAGCGCTTCCACGTGACGGTCGAGCGCCAGGCGGCGCGTCAGCCGGTGCAGCATCCACGGGATCAGCAGGGCCTTGAGCAGCAGGGTGAGCAGTGCGGAGAAATACAGGTGGGGCGTCTGCCCGGTCGCCGCCACCACGGTGGTTACCGCCGCCACCAGCGCGCCCTGCCAGGCGAAGGCGTGGATAGCGGCGACCAGGCGGGCCTGGGCAAGCAGTACGAACGAGGTGAACAGCACGATCGCTGCCAGCACCAGCACGATCTGCTGCAGCAGCGGCAGCAGGGCGATACTCATGCGCCTGTCTCCAGGATGACCTGACTCAGCAGCCCGAGCAGGGCGAGCAGCAGCGCGAGATTGAGGAACGCCGGGGCGCGGAACAGCCGCATTTTGGCGAGCACGGTCTCGCCGAGCGCGAGCGCCGCGCCGAGTGCGAGCAGCTTGAGGACGACAGCGGCCAGCCCGATGCCGAGGTCCGCGGGCGCGAAGCTCTGTGCAATACCCCAGGGGAAAAAAATGTTGGCGATGAGCGCGCCGTAGAGCAGCAGCTTGATCTGGGCCGCCCACTCCATCAGCGCGAGATGCCGCCCTGAATATTCGAGCAGCATGGCCTCGTGGATCATCGTGAGCTCGAGGTGCGTGGCCGGGTTGTCCACCGGAATGCGGCCGGTCTCGGCGAGCGCCACCAGGATCAGGCCGCCGAGGGCGAACAGGAACGAGGGCCGCAGCACGAAAGCGCCGAGTTGATAGTCGATGACGCTCGCGAGGTTGGTGCTGTGGGCGCTCATGGCGAGGGTGAAGACGGCCAATAGCATGGCCGGTTCGGCCAGGGCCGAGACCAACATCTCGCGCGAGGCGCCCATACCGCCGAAGGCGGTACCCACGTCCATGCCTGCCAGGGCGAGAAAGAACCGCGCCAATGCCAGCAGACCCACCAGGGCGATGATGTCGGCGATCGCCGCGGTCGGCAGGCCCGTTGCCACCAGCGGGATCGTGGCCGCCGCGAGCCAGGTTGCGGTGAAGACGATGTAGGGCGCAGCCCGGAACAGCGGCGATGCGGTGTGGGCCACCCGTGCCTCCTTTGCGAAGAGCTTGCGCAGATCGCGGTAGGGCTGGATGACCGGCGCGCCGCGCCGATTCTGTAGCGCCGCCTTGACCTTGCGGACCCAGCCGACCAACAGTGGCCCCA
>JBAUTD010000160.1:0-3050 GCA_049582045.1 Burkholderiales bacterium | reverse complement strand
GCGCCGCGCCGCCTGCGCGGCAACATGCCCTACACCTCGGGCACCACCGGGCGGCCCAAGGGCGTGCGCCGCGCGCCGATGCCGCTCGAAGGCGCCGAGCGCATGGTCGAGCTCGCGCGCGAGGCGCGCTACAAGGGCTTCGGCATCGAGCCCGGGATGCGCGCGCTGCTGCCCGGGCCGCTCTACCACAGCGCGCCGAACCTGTACGCGATCCAGACCCTGCAGATCGAGGACGCGCTGCTCGTGCTCGAGCCGAGGTTCGACGCCGAGCGCACGCTGGCGCTGATCGAGCGCCACCGGCTCAGCCACGCCTACCTGGTGCCGACCATGTTCGTGCGCATGCTCAAGCTCCCCGAGGAAGTGAAGCGGCGCTACGACCTCTCCTCGCTGCGCTTCGTCGCCGCCACCGGCTCGCCGTGCGCCCCGGCGGTCAAGCGCGCCATGATCGATTGGTGGGGCCCCGTGTTCCACGAGTGCTACGCCTCGAGCGAGGCCGGCGTGATCACCTCGATCGACTCGCACGAAGCGCTCAGGAAACCCGGCTCGGCCGGCCGCCCGGTGGGCGTGGGTGCGCTGCGGATCCTCGACCGCGAGGGCCGCGAGCTGCCGCCGGGCGAAGTGGGCCTGATCTACGCGCGCCAGCCGGCCTACCCCGACTTCAGCTACAACAACAACCCGGCCGCGCGCGCCGCGCTCGAGCGCGACGGACTGTGGACGCTCGGCGACATGGGCTACATGGACGAAGACGGGTACCTCTTCATCTGCGACCGCGCATCGGACATGGTCATCTCGGGCGGGGTCAACATCTACCCGGCCGAGATCGAGGCCGTGCTGCACGGCATGCCCGGAGTGCACGACTGCGCCGTGTTCGGCGTGCCGAGCGAGGAGTTCGGCGAAGCCCTGGCCGCGGCGATCCAGCCCGACCCCGGCGCCGCGCTCGATCCCGAGCAGGTGAAGACCTGGCTGCGCGGGCGAATCGCCGACTACAAGGTTCCGCGCACGGTCGAAATACGCCTGGAGCTGCCGCGCGAGGACAGCGGCAAGATCTTCAAGCGCAAGCTGCGCGAACCGTACTGGGAAAAGGCCGGGCGGCGAATCTAGCGCTCAGTGCGCGCCGGCGTCCGCCGGCACGCGCTGCGAGACGTTGGACGGCTTGGCGAGCCACACCAGCGCCGTGAGCGCGATGAACAGCACCCCGGAGAGCCAGAACAGGTCGATCGTGCCGAGCATGCGCGCCTGCTGGTCGATCAGGTGGTCCATCAGGCCCATCGCCTGCTGGCCGCTCAGGCCGTGCGCGTGCATCGCGGCGAGCGCGGACTGCGCGTGGGGGTTGTAGTCGGTGATCTGCTCGACCAGATGCGCGCGGTGCAGCGCGGCGCGGTCGTTCCACATCGTCACCGAGACCGAGGCGCCGAAGGCGCCCGCGGTGAAGCGCGCGAAGTTGCTCAGGCCGGTCGCCGCCGGAATGCGCTCGGGCGGCAGCCCCGCGAGCAGCAGCGCGGTGAGCGGGAGGAAGAACGACACCGTCGCGGCGCCTTGGATCACGGTCGGCAGCACGATCGACCAGAAATCGGTCTGCAGGTCGAAGCGCGCGCGCATGAACATCACCAGCGCGAAAACGAGGAACGCGGCGCTCGCGATCTTGCGCGCGTCCAGGTGCGGCAAGGCGCGCCCGAGGAACGGCGCGATGATCAGCGACAAAATCCCGATCGGCGCCACCGTGAGCCCCGACAGGAAGGCGGTGTAGCCCATGATCGTCTGCAGCCAGAGCGGGATGATGACCGTGATGCCGAAGAACACCGCATAGCCGACCGCGATCGCCAGCGTGCCGCTGGTGAAGTTGCGGCTCTTGAACAGCGAAAGGTCGACGATCGGGTGCTCGTTGTCGACCAGCTCCCAGACCAGGAACAGCGTGAAGCCGACCGCGGCGACGCAGGCGAGAGTCACGATCTGCGGCGAGCTGAACCAGTCGAGCTCGTTGCCCTTGTCGAGCATGATCTGCAGCGCGGCGACCCAGGTGATCAGCAGCCCGAGCCCGACGTAATCGACCGGCACCTTTCTGGTGGCGGAGTCGCGCGTGCGGTAGAGCTGCCAGGTGATCGCGGCCGAGAACAGGCCCACCGGCACGTTGATGTAGAAGATCCAGGGCCAGGTCGCGTTGTCCGAGATCCAGCCGCCCAGAAGCGGCCCCGAGATCGGCGCGAGCAGCGCGGTCATCGACCAAAGCGCGAGCGCAAGCCCGGCCTTCTCGCGTGGAAAGGTCGACAGCAGCATCGACTGCGACAGCGGCACCATCGGTCCCGCGACCAGGCCCTGCAGCACGCGGAACACGATAAGCGTCTCGAGGTTCGGCGCCAGGCCGCACAGCCACGACGCGGTGCTGAACAGCAGCACGGAGGTGACGAAAAGGCGCACCTGGCCGAAGCGCACCACCAGCCAGCCGGTGAGAGGCACCGCGATCGCCGTGGACACCGCGAACGAGGTGATGACCCAGGTGCCCTGGCTCGGGCTCACGCCGAGGTCGCCGGCGATGGTCGGGATCGACACGTTGGCGATCGTGGTGTCGAGAACGGTCATGAACACCGCGAGCGAGAGCACGAACGCGCCGACCGCACGCTCCATGCCCTCCAGCGGCGGCGGCGCCGCGGACGGTACCGCGCTCACCTAGCGCGTCCCCAGATTGGCCGCGATGATGTCGCGCACCCGGGCGTCGGCGGCGGCGGCCTGCTCGTCGAACGCCGTGGTCGCGTACACCGGCCCCTTGACCGGCGCCTTGGCGAGCTGCGGGCCGCTCGTGTCGCGCACGTCGACGTCGACCTCCATCGACAGTCCCACCCGCAGCGGATGCGCGGCGAGCTGCTTCTTGTCGAGCTCGATGCGCACAGGCAGGCGCTGCACCACCTTGATCCAGTTTCCGGTCGCGTTCTGCGGCGGCAGCAGCGCGAACGCGCCGCCGGTGCCGGCCGAGAAGCCGTCCACGCGGCCCTTGTATTCGATCTTCGAGCCGTACAGGTCGGCGACCAGGCGCACCGGCTGGCCGATGCGCATGT
>JBAUTD010000159.1:0-2434 GCA_049582045.1 Burkholderiales bacterium | reverse complement strand
CAGTGAGCGTGGCGCGCGCACGGCTCGCGACTGCCCTCTTCGCCGCGGCGCTCGCCGCCGGCTGCATCATCGTGCCCACGCCGCCGATCCCGATCGACGGCGTCCCCGAGGCGAAGATCGCGGCGCTCAAGCCCGAGCTGACCACGCGCGCGGACGTGCTGATGGCCTTCGGCGATCCGACGCTGCGGATGGAGGACGACCGCTACTTCGTCTACGACTGGAGCGAAGTGCATTGGGTAGGCGCGGTAGGCGGCGCCCCCCAAGCCTATCCGTTCGACATCTCGGACACGCACCGTCTGGCGATCGAGTTCTCCGCCGAGGGCAGGATCGTGAGGCTGCAGCGCTTCGCGCGCATGAAAAGGAAGACGCTGGAAGAGGACTTCGACGCCTGGCTGAGGGGGCGCGCGCCGTCGTGAACAGGACTCGGCGCATCGCGCTGCTGCTGTCTCTTGGCGCGCTCGCTGCGCTCGCCGGCTGCGCGGTTTCGACCGTCGCCAAGGGCCGCCCGGGCCAGGACTTGTCCGGGATCGCGCCCGGTGCGTCGCGCGCGAAGGTCGAATCGATCGTCGGCGCTCCGAAGCGGGAATGGACGACCGCGAGCGGCGTGCGCTACCGGATGTACCGCTACGATGCGGGCGTTGCGCCGAGCGCGAGCGACGCCTCCGCGGTCGCCTTCCTGGACGTCGCCACGCTCGGGCTGTCGGAGGCGATATGGGGAAATCAGCAAACCTTGCTCGGCCCGTCGCGCGAGGCCTGGCTCGGCGTGTCCTACGACGCCGAGGACCGGGCGATCGGCGTGTTCCGCGACATCACCGAGTTCGAGAACCTGCCCGAAGACGGGCGCGCGCCGCCCTCGCGCTAGTCGGCGAACTCGCCCCTGCCCTTGGGATACGACTTCTCCCACTCGCGGCCGTTGGTCTGGCGCACGCTCATCTCCTCGACCGTCCCCGGGTCGAGGCAGCGCGCGTTGACGCTGAAGCCGTCGGGGTGCGAGCGCGGCACGTAAAACGACTTGATGCCGCACACCGAGCAGAACAGGTGCTTCGCCGTCCCGGTGTTGAAGGTGTAAGTGGTGAGCGAATCGGCGCCGGCGAGCAGCTTGAAGCGCTCGGCCGGAACGACCAGGTGCAGGTAGCCCGACTTGGAGCAGATCGAGCAGTTGCATTCCGAGACCGTGATCTTCGCCGGCGCGGTCAGCTCGAACCTGACCCGCCCGCAGTGGCAACCGCCGCTGTGCGTGATCATGCGTCCTCCGGCCGCGACTCGATTTTCTTCCCGACTCGCTGCGCGCGGCGCGCCGCCAGCCAGTCGCGCAAGCTAGGCGAGCCGAACAGCAGCGCCGCGCCGCCGACCTGGGCGAGCGCGAGCGCGGCGAAGGTGGCGGCCGGCACCGTGTAGCCGAGGCGCATCACGCTTACCGCCTCCCAGCCGAACGTGAACGCGCCGAGCGCGACGCCCGCCAGGATGAGCCAGCGCGCGCCGAGGTATCCGAGGTACAGGAAATAGACGATCCCGCCCCAGACCAGCAGCCTGAGTAACAGGATCGGCGGCATCGCCGGGCCGGTCGCGAGGTTGAGCAGCAGCGGATAGCCGTGCGGGACGAGCACGCCGAAGGCCATCAGGCCGAACAGGATCGGCCCGTGTCGATCGGTCTTCCCCTGCTGCGGCGTATCTTCAGGCATGCCGTTCCGTTCCAGCCGTGCGCGCTGAACGCAAGCT
This sequence comes from Burkholderiales bacterium, assembly GCA_049582045.1. Taxonomy (GTDB): domain Bacteria; phylum Pseudomonadota; class Gammaproteobacteria; order Burkholderiales; family SG8-39; genus DAHVFK01. The sequence continues at coordinate 715 of JBAUTD010000159.1, read as the reverse complement.
TACATCCGAAGCGGCTTCCAGTATCCGGTGAGCTCGAGGTAGCCGCGGCCGGCTTCCTTGCCGGCCCGCAGCGCGCGCACCGCGCCTTCCCAGTAGATCGCGCCGGTGCTCTCGCGCGAGTCGAGCTCCTGGTCGTTCATCAGGGGCTCGAGGTCCCAGGACTCGGCGCCGACGCTGACGCGCATCGCGACGGGATATTCGACGCCGGTGCGCGGGGAGCGCCAGGTGCGAAGCGGCGTGAAGCCGACCTGCGCAGGAGTGAAGACCGTCTTGCCCTGCTGCGTCTTCAGGGTGCCGCCGGCCCAGTACACGCCCCCGGTCTTCTTTCTGATGCGAAAGGCCATCAGGGCACCGCCGTCTTCGAGGTTGATGCCGCACCAGTCCCAGCCGGCGGCCTCCGGGGCCAGGTAGTCGCTCGACCATTCGTGGTCGAGCCAGGCGCTGCCCGTGACTCGCTGCCTGCCGTTGCCGCGTTCGATCGTGCCGCTCACCGCGAGATGCGGGCGGCTGTAGTACTCGCTCGCCTCGCCCGGGCGCGGACCCTTGCGGCTGTAGCCGTCGTCGCCCTCGAGCAGCGGCGGGGCGTGGGCGGTGAGATTCAGGTCGAGCGCGAACTCGCGCGCGGGGATGGTCGCGCGGTAGGTGTCGCCCTCGAGCGCGAAGCGCCAGTCGTCGATCCATGCGTCGGTGGTTCGTTCGGACGCGCCTGCGAGGC
>JBAUTD010000158.1:0-1655 GCA_049582045.1 Burkholderiales bacterium | reverse complement strand
CCGCTGAGGCGCGCAGGATCGGGTTGGTGCACGAGGTGGTGCCGCTCGCGGAGCTCGAGGCCGCCGGCGCGCGCGTGGTCGAGCAGCTGTTGCAGAACGCGCCCGAGGCCAACGCCCAGACCAAGCGGGTCGCGCTCGAGTTCGCCTGGGGCGCAGTGGACGAGCCCGTCTTCGAGCGGCTGGTCGCACAGCACGCGGCGAAGCGCAAAAGCGATGAGGCGGCCGAAGGTCTCGCCTCGTTCGCGGAAAAGCGGCCGGCGCGCTGGTCCGCGTAGTCCCGGCCGCCGGCCTAGTAGGCGGCGGAGAGCTCGCTTTCGACCAGGCTTTTGAGCTGCTGCCAGCCCCAGGTCGGCAGCGGCTTGCCGTTGACGAAGAACTCGGGCGTCGCGCTCACGTTGAGCTTTTGCGCGTCGGCGAGATCGCGCTGCACGATCTCGTCCATGACCGGCAACGCGATGTCGCGCCGCAGCCGCGCCATGTCGAGGCCCACGCCGCCGATGTAATTCCACACCAGATCCGGTTGCGGGTGATGGTTCGGCGCCCACGCGGACTGGGCGGCGAAAACCGCTTCCAGGGTCGGCCAGAACTTGCCCTGCATGTGCGCCGCGGCCAGGATCTTCACCACCGGAATCGAGCCGTTGTGGAACGGCGCATAACGCTCGACCAGGCGGATTTTGCCCGGGTGGTCGTCCATCAGCTGCTTGACCATGGGATAGAACTCTTTGCAGGTGTCGCAGGCCGGGTCGAAGAATTCGACGATCTCGACCTTGGCGTCCGGGCTGCCGGTCGACGGCGAATACTCGCGCACGAAGGTGGCCCGGTCGTGCTGGTACGACTCGGCGGCGGCCTTCGATGTCTGGCTCTTGTAGTAGATCGCGCCGGCGACGACGGCGACGATCAGCGCCAGTCCGGCAAAGATGACGAAATAATCCTGCTTCTTCTCCGGTTCCTTGTGCTTCTGCTTCATCCTGGGGTCCTCGCGAGGAAAGAGGTCATATTGCCGCATCGTACTGCTATGCTCTGCCGCAGAAAAAGGGGGGGTCCATGTCCGCTGCCGTCGCTGCGCCCGAGGGGATGGATTCGGGCTCGCTGGTGTATCCGAATGAAAGGCGCCTGTTCGGGGTCGCGCTCGCGATCTCGGTGTTGCTGTGGGTCGCGCTGATCGTCGGGACGTTCGGGATCGCGCTGATCTACCTGCTGCTCGCGTTCGTGTTCTATCTGTTCGTGCAGTCGGCGTTCATTTCGTACCTGCGCGGGCACGCGGCGCGGATCACCGAGGGCCAGTTTCCCGACCTGTACGACCGCATCCGCGGGGCCTGCATGAAGCTCGGGGTGGATCCGGTGCCGGACGCGTATCTGCTGCACGGCAACGGCGCGTTCAACGCCTTCGCGACGCGCTTTCTCGGGCGCAATTTCATCGTCCTGCTGTCGGACGTGGTGGACGCGCTGGAGTCCGAGCCCGACGCGATCAGCTTCTACATCGGGCACGAGCTGGGGCACGTGCGGCGCAAGCACCTGCTGTGGGGCCCGGTGCTGTTCCCCGCCAGCATCCTGCCGCTGCTCGGGGCGGCGTATTCGCGCGCGCGCGAGTACACCTGCGACCTGCACGGGCTCGCGTGCAGCGGCTCGCCGGAGGCGGCGGCGAAGGGGCTCGC
>JBAUTD010000157.1:0-2546 GCA_049582045.1 Burkholderiales bacterium | reverse complement strand
TGCGGGCGGTGACGAGCGCGGTGCGCAGCCGCATCGGCACATCCGTGCCTGCAGCCTGCTGCAGACGGTGCAGGGCCTCGAGCAGGGGCTTGAAGGGACCGGGAGGCAGTGGTCTTTCGACGTGTTCGGTTTCGTGGCGCGTGAACGCCTCCAGGCCGTCGGCCTGGAACACGCGTTCGGCCTCGTCGGAGAACAGCACCGCGTCGCCGTCGAAGGCGATCCGCACCTCGCCGGCATGGCGCTCCGCCGCCTGCGCCGAATCCGGGTAGACGCGAGCGGCCGGAACCCTGGACTCCAGGGCGCTCATCACGTCGGCCTCGTTGGCGGACAGGAAGAGATTTGCCTTCAGCGCGTCCAGGTAGCGGTAGGGCGTGCGCCCGCGCGTGAAGACGCCGCGTTCGAGCTGCAGACCGGCATGACCCGCGGAACGGAATACCCTCAAGCCGCTCACCGGATCGTTCTTGGACAGGATCACGACCTCGACCCGCTGTGCGCCGGGCGTGTTGAACGCGAGCAGCTTCTTGACCAGCGGGAAAGCGACGCCGTCCTTGGCCGGCACGTCCAGGCGCGAGAGCTGCAACGCCACGTACTCGCGCTCGCCGCGCCGCTCGAACACGAGGTTCTCGTCCTCGAAGTCGAACAGCGCCCGAGAGGAGATCGCGACCACGAGCTTGCCGTCGAAGGACACCGTCATCTCGGCTCATTTTACCCGTCGGAGCCGTTTCGCTGGTACGAATTGCCCGACCCCGCACGAACTCCCCGGGGCTCTTGCGGTCGCAGCGCTTTTGGTCGTAGATAAGACGATGAAAAGCGGACAATCCCCTCTCCACGCGCTCGCCGCTGCCATGGTGCTGACGGCCGCCGCCGCGCAGGCCGATACGGTGACCCTCGCCAACGGCGACCGCCTGAGCGGAAAGGTGCTGCACAAATCCGGCGGCGTGCTGATCTTCGAGACAACGTACGCCGGAAAGATCAAGATCCGCTGGAGCGAGGTGCGCTCGCTCACGACCGACGCGCCGGTGGGCGTGATGCTCGAGGGCGAGTCCGAGCCGCGTCGCATCGTTCTTTCGCCCGGCAGCGTCGAGCCGGGCCGGATCGACTACCTCAATCCGCTGCCCGAAGAGTCGGGGCGCGGCGTCACCTACAAGGGCCGGGTCGCGCTCGCGGCGTCGGCGGCGCGCGGCAACAGCTCCACCAGCAGCCTGCACGGGGAAGGCGCTTTCGTGGCGCGCGCAAAAAGCTACCGCTACGGCCTGACCTTGAGGGTGGATCAGGCCAAGGACACCGGGCAGACCGTCACCTCGAACTGGCGCGCGAGCGGGCACTATGATCACTTCCTCGCTCCGAAGCGCTTCGTCTACGGCCGAGGATTCGCAGAGCGCGACCGCTTCAGGGACATCAAGCTGCGAACCAGTGCCGGAGTGGGGTACGGCTGGCAGCTGTACGACTCGGACCGCACGCAGCTCGCGATTCGCAGCGGCGTGGACGCCGTATCGGTCAAGCACAACGACGACAGCAGCGAAGGCTATCCGGCCTTTGGCTGGGGCCTGCAGTATTCGCACCGCCTCTGGCAGCGCAAGGTCGAGCTGTTCCATAACCAGGAAGGATTCTGGAACCTGCAACACACCGAGCAGGTGACGCTGCACACGAGCACCGGGCTGAGGGTCCCGCTGTCCAGCGGCATGACCGCCAACGCGCAGGTCGACCTCGATTGGGATCGCACTCCCCCGCCTGGAGTCAAGGCGGTGGACACCACCTGGTTGCTCGGGCTGGGTTACGAATGGTGAATCCGGCTAGCGGCTTAACAGAAGTTCACCGCGGAACAGAGCAAATTTCCTCGTTGCGGCGCGTTGCCCGCGATATAACGCAATGCACGGAGACGCGACGCGGAATCATGGAAAAGCTTCTGGGCATTCTGGAATCCGAAATCCCCCTCGGCGGCTACGGTCGCCGCATCACCCCGGCCGAGTGCGCCAGGCTGCGCGAGCAAGGCGTGGCCTGCAAGGAATCCTACATCGTCGTGCGCGCGGCGGTCGACACGCCGCGGCTGGGCTACCTCTACGAGCCGGCCTACACGCTGGCCGAGCGCTTCGCCAGGGTCGACGTCCTAGTCGGCTGACGCCCTGCCCGGCAAGGGCGTGGAGCGGGTGAAGGGAATCGAACCCTCGTATGCAGCTTGGGAAGCTGCCGTTCTGCCATTGAACTACACCCGCCTACGTTGCGGATTCTAAATCGATCCGGTTGCGCGTCAACTCGCGCAGGCGAGCGCGACGCTCGCGCCGCGCTTGGCGCCGGCCGGAACCGTAGCCGTATAGACTGCCGTGCCGGAGCCGCATTTCCACTCGGCCGCATAGTCCTTGTCGCAGCCGGAAGTCGCCCCTTCGGCGGGCGCCGCGTCGATCGCGACATTGCATATGCTGCGGCCGTTGCAGGTGAGGGCGAGCGCGGAAGTGACGTTGCCTAGCGGCGCGCCGCAGTTGCGCCCGTAGGTGCCGGCCACCACAGTGATGAGCGACGCGGGCGGCCCGGTGCGTGCGCCCGCCGGG
>JBAUTD010000156.1:0-2682 GCA_049582045.1 Burkholderiales bacterium | reverse complement strand
CTCCAGCGCCGCTCGGCGCCGGGGGCGGCAAAGTGCGCCGCGCCGGGCAGGCCCTCGATCTGGCCCTTCAGCTCGAGCCGCGGCGCTCCGCCCGCGAGCCCGAAGAGCGAGAACTTGACGCTCGATGAGCCCGCGTTCAGGACCAGCAGCGCGTCGCTCATCGCGCGTGCGTCCGTCTAGAGGCCGACCGAGTCGGCCACCAGTTTGCGCAGCTGCTTGCGCAGGTCCTTCGCGGCGTCGGCGTAGGCCGGGTCGCCGACCACGTTGGTGATCTCGTACGGGTCGCGCTCGAGGTCGTACAGCTCGTCGACGCCTTCCTTGTGGATCCAGTGGATGTACTTGTAGCGCTCGGTGCGCAGCGCCTTGTAGCTCATGCCCACGATCCACGGCCACGCCGACTCGTTGAAGTACTCGACCAGGAAGGACTCGCGCCAGCGCTTGCCGCGGCCTCTGATCAGCGGCACGAGCGAGCGGCCCTGGATCTGCGCGCCGGGCTTGCCGCCCGCGAGCTCGATCATGGTCGGCGCGATGTCGGTCGCGAGCACCATCTGCGCGTAGCGGCTGCCCGGCGCGATGCGCTTGGGGTAGCGCACGAAGAACGCGGTGCGGATGCCCTCCTCGTAGGCGAAGCGCCGCTCGGCGCCCAGGCCGTGCTCGCCGAAGAAAAAGCCGTTGTCGCCCAGGAACACGATGCAGGTATTGTCGAGCTTGCCCGCCTTTTCCAGCGCCCCGAGCAGCATGCCGACGCCCTCGTCGACCGAGGCCATCATCGCCGCGCGCTCGCGGATCTCCTCCTGGGTGCCGACGTGCAGCGCATCCAGAAACGGCCGGTTCGCGGGGTCCTTGCGCAGCTCGAAGAGCTCGCGCCAGGCGGGCTTTTGCTCCAGCACCTTCTCCAGCGGCAGCACGCTGGGGCGCATCGGGTAGGTCTCGCCGCGGTACAGCTCGCGGTGGCGCTCGGGCAGCACGTAGCCCTGCATGGTGCTCGCGTCGATCGAGCCGTCCTGCTTCTGCTGCACGTCCGGGTGCACCGCCTTGTGCGCGAAGAACAGCGCGAACGGATGCCTGCGCTTGCGTCCGACGAACTCCGCGGCGCGGTCGTTCAGCAGGTCGGTGACGTAGCCCGAGAGCTTGTGCTCGCCGCCGTTCTCCCAGAACACCGGGTCGGTGATCATGCCTTGGCCGCGAAAGCTCACCCAGTGGTCGTAGCCGGGACGGGGGCTCGCGTCGTTGCCCATATGCCACTTGCCGATATGCCCGGTCTCGTAGCCGAGCTTCTTGAGCTCCAGGTTGTAGTTGGCGAGCCGGTGGCTCATCGCGTCGCGCCCGACGTTGTCGATGATGCCGTGGCGCGAGGCGTACTGGCCGGTCAGGATCGAGGCCCGGTTGGGCGAGCACAGCGGCGTGGTGTGGAACGCGTTGTCGAACTGGGCGCCTTCGCGCGCCAGGCGGTCGATGTGCGGGGTCTTCATGTAGGGGTGCCCGGAGGCGCCCGTTTCATCGAAGCGCAGGTCGTCGACCAGGATGACGATCAGATTGGGTTTCATGTCCTCCTCAGTAGTACTCGCGCTGGTAGATCAGCCTGTCCGGCTGCGAGCCGAACAGTCCGAATGCGGCGCGTGCCGACGGATTGTCGTCGTACATCGTGCTCGCATTGCCGTCGGGGTCGAGCATATCGTTCCAGCGCCCGAGCAGGTAGTCCAGGTTCGATCCCGAGGCCGGCGTCTCCCCGCTTGCCGCGCTCGCGCAATAGTTGCCCGCGGCGGCGGGGTACAGGTTGGGGGTGAGCAGCACGCTGCCGCTCGCTCCGCCCACGGGCGCCGCGAGCGTGAGCGTGCCGACGCCGGCGCTGAAGGCGACGGGGTTCTGCTGCACGAAGGTCTTGCAGTTGCCCCCGCCCGGCGCGAGCGCGCCCTGGTAGCTGCCGAGCGCGATCGCGCTCCTCGGGATCCTGGTGCAGCTATCGAGCGCATTGGGCGCGAACGCGATGCCCTGCCAGGCCTGCACCGTGATCGGCACCGGCAGCGCGGAGGTCCTGGCGCCGAGCGCGTTGCGCAGCATCAGGCGCCCGAACAGGAGCTGGGTGTTGGCGCCGACCTGCTGGTGGTCGTTGACCGCATTGTTGTCCACGTCCATGTTCAATGCCGTGCTCGCCAGGCCCACGCCGTCGCCGTCGGAGGGCGCGACGCCGATCCTGGCCGCGCCGAACGGCCCGTCGGGGTTGTCCGGGCTCGCACGGTTCACCGCAAGCGTGTAATCGACGCTCGCCGCGCCCGCGCTCCAGTTGAGCGCGCCCGAGTTGCCGAGGTCGAGCCGCGACGTAAGGTTCGTTGCGCCGTTTACCGCGCCGAACCCCATCCCCGCGGGCGCCGTGGGCAGCTTGGCGAAGCCCGACGACGTGTTGTAGTTCTGCGTGGTCGCATTGGCCGTGCTTTGCGCGGTGAGCGTGAACTGCAGCCGGATGTCCTCGCCCAGGTAGCTGAAGCTCGAGGCCGGCGCGCAGGCCGCCGCCGCGCGGTTGGTGAGCGTGCCGCCCGAAAGCGCGAAGTGATCGGGCTTGAAGCGCCCCGCGCCCGTGAGCCCCGCGCTCGAGTTGGTCACGCTCTGGCCGCTGCCGAGGTAATTGCTGCTCGCCGCGAACAGGTTGATCAGTCCGACTTCGCTCCAGCTCGCGTTGGCCGA
>JBAUTD010000155.1:0-3184 GCA_049582045.1 Burkholderiales bacterium | reverse complement strand
GAGCCGCCGATCTCGCCGATCATCACCACCGCGTCGGTGTCCGGGTCGTCGTTGAACAGCTTCATCACGTCGATGTGCTTCACGCCGTTCACCGGATCGCCGCCGATGCCCACGGCCGAGGACTGGCCGATGCCGAGCTCGGTGAGCTGGCCGACCGCCTCGTAGGTGAGCGTGCCCGAGCGCGACACCACGCCGACGCGCCCCTTCTTGTGAATGTGGCCCGGCATGATGCCGATCTTAAGCTCCCCCGGGGTGATCACCCCGGGGCAGTTCGGGCCCACCAGCACGCTCCTGCGGTTCTGCTTGCGCATGCGGTCGCGCACCTCGATCATGTCGCGCACCGGGATGCCCTCGGTGATGCAGATCACCAGCTCGACGTCGGCCTCGATCGCCTCCCAGATCGCGGCGGCGGCGAACGGCGGCGGAACGTAGATCACCGACACGTTGGCGCCGGTCTTTTGCTTCGCGTCCGCGACCGTGCCGAAGATCGGAATGCCCTCGAAATCCTCGCCCGCCTTCTTCGGGTTGACCCCGGCGACGTAGCAGGCGCGCCCGTTGGCGTACTCCCGGCTGGTGCGGGTGTGGAACTGCCCGGTCTTGCCGGTGATGCCTTGGGTGATGACGCGGGAGTTCTTGTTGATCAGGATGCTCATTTCTTCTTCCTCCCCGCCTTCTTCGCTTTCTTGGCTATCGCCTTTGGTTTGGTTTTAGTTTTAGTTTTAGTTTTAGTTTTGATCTTCTTCTTTGCAGCCTTCTTCTTTTTCACCGCCGCGACGACCTTCTTCGCCGCGTCGGCCATGTTGTCCGCGGAAATAATCGGCAGCCCCGAGTCCTTGAGGATCTTCCGGCCGAGCTCCTCGTTGGTGCCCTTCATGCGCACCACCAGCGGCACCGACAGGTGCACCTCGCGCGCGGCCGCGACCACGCCCTCGGCGATGGTGTCGCATTTCATGATGCCGCCGAAGATGTTGACCAGGATCGCCTTGACCTTCTTGTTCGACAGCATGATCTTGAACGCCGCGGTGACCTTCTCCGCGGTGGCGCCGCCGCCGACGTCGAGGAAGTTCGCCGGCGATCCGCCGAACAGCTTGATGGTGTCCATGGTGGCCATCGCCAGGCCCGCACCGTTCACCATGCAGCCGATCTCGCCGTCGAGCGAGATGTACGACAGGTCGTACTTGGAGGCCTCGATCTCGAGCGGGTCCTCCTCGTCGAGGTCGCGCATGGCGACGATGTCCGGGTGGCGGAACAGCGCGTTGTCGTCGAAGTTCATCTTCGAGTCGAGCGCGAGCACGCTGCCGTCGCCGGTGTAGATCAGCGGGTTGATCTCGGCCAGCGAGGCGTCGGTCTGCCAGAAGCACTTGTAAAGCGCCTGCAGCAGCACGCGCGCCTGAGCGAGCGAGGCCTCGGGGACGCCGATATGGCGTGCAACCGATTCCGCCTCGCCGTCGGTCAATCCGAGCGCGGGATCGATAAACACCTTGTGGATCTTGTGCGGCGTCTTCGCCGCGACTTCCTCGATGTCCATGCCGCCCTCGGAGGAGGCCATCAGGCACACGCGCTGGGTGCCGCGGTCGACCACCATGCCGACGTAGAGCTCCTTCCTGATGTCGGCCCCCTCCTCGATCAGCAGCCGCCGCACCTTCTGCCCCTCGGGGCCGGTCTGGTGGGTCTTGAGCTGCATGCCGAGAATCTGCGAGGAGAACTTCTTCACTTCATCCAGCGACTTCGCCACCTTCACTCCACCGCCCTTGCCGCGGCCGCCGGCGTGGATCTGGGCCTTCACCACCCAGACCTTGCCGCCCAGCGCCCTGGCCGCGGCGAGCGCCTCGTCGACCGAGAAGCACGGCGTGCCGCGCGGGGTGGCGACGCCGTACTTCCTGAACAGTTCCTTGCCCTGATACTCGTGGATCTTCATGATTTTTCCGCTTCCTCCCGATGAATTTTACGGTGCCACTTCGGGTACCAGCGCCGCACCGTCTCGGAGCCGGTCTCGAGCGCGATGCACTGGTCGAGCTGGAACGGCTTCGCGCCGTCGCCGCTGTCCTCGCGCGCCTCGCCGGCGAAAGTCTGGATCGCCGCGGTCGGCAGCCCGGCGAGCATCTCGGTGATGTGGGTGCAGCCCTGGACGCCGCCCAGCAGCTCGTACACCTTCTTGCGAAAACCCCGCCGCAGGTTGAGCCCGATCAGCTTCCTGTATTCGGGCGCCGCCTGCTCGCAGCCGCCCGGGTAGGGGACCGCGTCCGAGACCGCCACCGCCTCGAGCACGTTGAGCGCCCGGTCGATGGTGATGCGCACCCACATCTCGTGGATCGGCTGGCCGGCGCGGCGAACCCCGGTCTGCAGGGGGTAGTCGTGGTTCTTGACGTCGGTCAAGTGGGCCTCGATGTCCCACAGGCCGTCCCCGCGCTTGTAGCCCTCGAAGCGCACGCGCCGGGTGTGTCTGAGCTCGCGCTCGACGTCGGTGATCGGTAGCGGCATGGCGCCGCGGATTCTACACCCGCGTCGCTGCTAGAATCCCCTCAACCGGTCGGGAACCGACACCATGAAATACATCCTCGCGCTCGACCAGGGCACCACCAGCTCGCGTGCGATCGTGTTCGACGAGCACGGCGCCCCGCGCGCGAGCGCGCAGCGCGAGATCCGCCAGATCTATCCGCAGCCGGGGTGGGTCGAGCACGACCCGCACGAGATCTATGGCTCGCAGCTCGAGACCGCGCGCCGGGCCATCGCCGAGGCGGGCGTCGACCCGACCGAGATCTGCGCCATCGGCATCGCCAACCAGCGCGAGACGACCTTGCTGTGGGACCGCCAGACCAGCGAGCCGCTGCACAACGCGATCGTGTGGCAGGACCGCCGCACCACCGCGCTGTGCGCCGAGCTGCGCGCGGCGGGCGCCGAGGAGACGATCAAGGCCAAGACCGGACTGATCGTCGACCCGTACTTCAGCGCGACCAAGCTGACCTGGCTGCTGGACAACGTTCCCGGCGCGCGCGCGCGCGCCGAGCGCGGCGAGCTCGCGTTCGGCACGGTCGACACCTGGCTGGTGTGGCGCCTGTCGCAGAGCCGCACCCACGTCACCGACGAGACCAACGCCTCGCGCACCCTGCTGTACGACATCCACAAGGGCGACTGGGACGAGGAGCTGCTGTCGCTGCTGCGCGTGCCGCGCGCGGTCCTGCCC
>JBAUTD010000154.1:0-2759 GCA_049582045.1 Burkholderiales bacterium | reverse complement strand
GAACGCCCCCTGCCAGCCCGCGAGCGCGCTCACCGCGCCCGCGGCGGCGAGCGAGAGCGCGGTGCCGATGCCGAAGAACGAGGTATAGAACGCGATGTAGCGGCTCTGCGCCGCGCCGCCGACCCGGTCCGAGAGCAGCCTCAGGCCCGGCATGTACATCGCCGCGACGCCGGTTCCGAGCACGACCTGGAACACAACCGCGCTCGCGAAGCCGTGCGCCGCGAGGCCGAATCCTGCGCTGCCCGCGGCGGCGAGCAGGCCGCCGATGAGGTACACCTTGCGGGCGTCGACGCGGTCGGTGAGCGCGGTCCAGTACGACACCGTGCCCGCGTAGCCGACGAAGAACATACCGCTCACGATGCCGGCCTCGGAGTTGTTCAAGTGCCAGAGCGCGCGCAGCTGCGGCAGCAGCGCGGCGAAAGTCGAAAAGCCCGCCATCGACAGGATGTGGCCGGCGAGCATGACGCCGGCGACCCTGCGGGCCGAATTCACCTGTTCTTGAAAGCGGGCTTGCGCTTGTCGACGAACGCGGCCATGCCTTCTTTCTGGTCCGCGAGCGCGAAGGCGGCGTGGAACAGCCGGCGCTCGAAGTGCACGCCCTCGGAGAGCGGCATCTCGTAGGCGGCGTTGACCGACTCCTTGATCATCATCACCACCGGCAGCGAGTAGGCGGCGATCTTCTCGGCCACCGCCATGGCCTCGTCCATCAGCTTCTCGAGCGGCACCACGCGCGACACGAGGCCCGCTTTTTCGGCCTCGGCCGCGTCCATCATGCGCGCGGTGAGGCACAGGTCCATCGCCTTGGCCTTGCCGACCGCGCGCGGCAGGCGCTGGGTGCCGCCCGCGCCCGGCAGGATGCCGAGGTTGATCTCGGGCTGGCCGAATTTCGCGTTCTCGGCCGCGATCACGATGTCGCACATCATCGCGAGCTCGTTGCCGCCGCCCAGCGCGTAGCCGGCCACCGCCGCGATCACCGGCTTTCGGATCCTGCGGATGTGCTCCCAGTCGCGCGTGATGTAGTCGGCCGAATAGACGTCGATGAAGTTCCAGTCCTTCATCGCGCCGATGTCGGCGCCCGCGGCGAAGGCCTTCTCGTTGCCGGTGATCACGATCGCGCCGACCGCGTCGTCGGCGTCGATCGCGTACAGCGCGCGGCCCAGCTCCTGCATCAGCTGCGGGTTGAGCGCGTTCATCTGCTTGGGGCGGTTGAGCGTGATCAGCGCCACGCGGCCCCGGGTCTCGGTGGTGATGAGCTCGTATGCCATCTTCGTTACGCTCCCTTCAGGTATTCGTCGGTCGCCTGGACTTTCGCGAACAGCCCGTTCAGCGCGGCGAGAAAGGCGCGCTGCACCTGCGCCGCCGGCACGCTCTCGCCGCCGAAGCTCTGCGCGCGCGTGGCGCAGGCGTCCGAGAGCAGCGTGACCTTGTAGCCCAGGTCGGCCGCGGCGCGGACGCTCGAGTCGACGCACATCTGGGTCATCATGCCGGCCACCACCAGCTGCTTGACGCCGGCCGCGTCCAGGCGCTCCTTCAGCTCGGTGGCGCGAAAGCTGTTGGGGAAATTCTTCTCGATCACCGCCTCGCCCGCGGCCGGGGCGACCGAGGGGTGGATCTCGGCGCCTTTCGTGCCCGGGATGAAGAAGGTCGCCCCCGAGCGCACCGACAGGTGGCGCACGTGGAACACCGGCAGCTTCTTCGCGCGGAACGCGGCGAGCGCGGCGCCCGCTTTCGCGCCCGTGGCGTCGGCGCCTTCGAGCTGCATCGCCCCGCCGGGGAAATAGTCGTTCTGGATGTCGATGATCAGTAGCGCGGTGTCGCTCATTTCGGGTTTCCCTTCTTCATTTCCGACAGCGGCATCACGCTCGCGTCGCGAAAGCGCGCCCGGCCGGGCTCGACCTCGGCAAGCGCCGCGGTTTCCTTCATGGTCGCCAGGCTGCGCGCCGCGAGCGCCTGGTACTGGCGCGTGGCGTCGCGCTTCCAGGCGAGCTCGTCGGCGCTGAGCTCGCGCACGACCTTGCCCGGCACGCCGAGCACGAGGCTCCGCGGCGGAACCTCGAAGCCGGCCTTGACGAACGCCATCGCGCCCACGATCGACGACTCGCCGACCAGCGCGTTGTCGTTCACCACCGAGTTGATCCCGACCATCGCGTTTTGCTTCACCACGCAGCCGTGCAGCACCGCGCCGTGGCCGATGTGGCCGTCGACCTCGACCACCAGGTCGCGATCGGGAAAGGCGTGCAGGATGCAGCAGTCCTGGATGTTGGCGCCCTGCTCGATCACGATGCGGCCGAAGTCGCCGCGCAGGCAGGCGCAGGGGCCGACGTACACGCCGGCCGCCACGATCACGTCGCCGATCAGCACCGCGCTCGGGTGGACGTAGGCGTCAGGATGAACGACGGGAACGATGCCGTCGATGGCGTAGACCTTGAGCATGCCGGAGCGATTCTACTTCCCTTTGGTGTAAGCTTTCGCCCACTCTTTCGCACGAGCCACGATGTCGCAGCCGATCCTCGTCTCCGTCGAAGCCGGCGTCCAGACCATTACGCTGAACCGCCCCGAGCGGCTGAACGCGTTCAATCCCGAGATGCACGGCCTGCTGCGCGAGGCGCTCGAGCGCGCCGGCGACGACGACGCGATCCGCGCGGTGCTGCTCACCGGCGCGGGCCGGGGCTTCTGCGCCGGGCAGGACCTCTCGGAGCGCGACGTGGGCGGCGACGCGGCGATCGACCTCTCGGTGACGATCGAGTCGCTCTACAACC
>JBAUTD010000153.1:0-2072 GCA_049582045.1 Burkholderiales bacterium | reverse complement strand
GGGCTGGTCGCGGCAGGCCTGCGACGGCCTGCGCGCGTGGGTCGAGGCGAGCGCGCTGCCCGCGGGCACCTCGTTCCGCTGCCAGGACCTGTTCGACAACCGCAGCCCTAACTACGCCGGCGACGTCGGCATCGGCATCAATCCCAAGCTCGCGCAACGGGTCAAGGAGGCCGACGTGCTGCTGGTCATCGGCGCGCGCCTGGGGGAAATGACGACCAGCGGCTACTCGCTGCTCGAGGTTCCGGTGCCGAGCCAGAGGCTGATCCACGTGCACGCCGGGGCCGAAGAGCTCGGGCGCGTCTATCAGGCGACGTTGCCGATCAATTCAGGCTATCCGCGGTTCGTCGAGGCTCTCGCCGGGGTCGACCTGGACGGCGCCGCCTGGCGCGAGCGCACGCGCCTCGCGCGCGCAGAGTACGAGACCTGGACGCAGCCGCAGCCGATCCCGGGCAGGCTGCAATATGCGGAGGTCGTCAAGTGGTTGGACGCGGCGCTGCCCGAAGACGCGATCGTCACCGGAGGGGCGGGCAACTTCTCGGGCTGGGTACATCGCTATTTCCGCTACAAGGGGTTTCGTACCCAGCTCGGGCCGACCAACGGCTCGATGGGCTACGGGTTGCCGGGAGCGGTGGCGGCCAAGCTCACCGCGCCGCAGCGCACCGTGGTCGCGGTGTGCGGCGACGGCGACTTCCTGATGAACGGGCAGGAATTCGCCACCGCGACGCAGTACGGCGCCGCGGTCATTGCGCTGGTGGTGAACAACGGCATGTACGGCACCATCCGCATGCACCAGGAGCGCGAATACCCCGAGCGCGTGAGCGGGACGGAGCTGAAGAACCCGGATTTCGCCGCTTACGCGCGCGCCTTCGGCGGACACGGCGAGCTGGTCGAGGAAACCGCCCAGTTCGCGCCCGCCTTCGAGCGCGCGCGGGCCTCGGGCAAACCGTCCATCATCGAGCTTCGCATCGACCCCGAGGCGATCACCACCAGCACGACGTTGTCGAAGATCCGCGCGCAGGCGCTCAAGTCAGGGCGATGAACTCCGGGTCGTCCTGCTGGTCGCGCTCGAACTTGAGGAAATCGTAGTAGCCGCAGCGCGCGCTGTCGGGGTAGTCGCGGCAGACCTGGGGGCGTGACTCGTAAACCGTGCAGCGGCGCGTGTCCTGGTCGAGAAACTGGCACACGCTGTCGAATATCTTGTCCTTGCGGTGGCGCAGCACCGGCGCTTTCTCGCCGGCGTCGTACTTGGTGAAGCGCTGCCGCGCCTGCTCGTAGGTCAGGCCGAAGTGCCTGGCCAGCCGTGCGATGTCGCGCTTGCCGACCTCGATCAGCGGATAGCTGCAGCAATAGCCGGGGCACTTGGCGCAATTGTAGCTGCGGCGGGGATTGCCGCTGTGGCGCATCGCGTTCTTCACCGGGATCGGGAACGCGGCGCCGTTCTTGCCGTTCTTCATTTTTCCGGAATCAAAAAAACAAGCCGCGCATTGTACGCGAGTTGGCCGACCAGGCTTGGCTTTAACCCTTTTCGCGCCGCGGTACGTTTCACTCCTGCATGAGCCCGCCACCCCGGCGGGCGCGATCGTGAAAGGAGACGGCATGAACAAGCTCAAGTTCCTTGGCGCGGCGCTGGCGCTCGCGCTTTCGACGCAGGCCTGGGCCGCGGGCGGGCTGGTCGACCTGGGCGTGTACGACCGCGCCCAAGGCCGGCGCCTGCCGGTGCACTGGCACCAGGGGCGCGGCTACGTCGCGGGTACGCCCGGCAACGAGTATCGCCTGACGTTGCGCAACCGCAGCGGCGAGCCCCTGCTCGCAGTGGTGTCGGTCGACGGCGTAAACGTCGTCACGGGCGAGAGCGCGGAGCCACAACAAAGCGGTTACGTGCTGCCACCCGGGCGCTCGGTGGAAATTGCGGGTTGGAGGAAGAGCCTCGCGCAGACCGCCGCGTTCTACTTTACCGACCTGGCCGACTCCTACGCGGCTCGCACCGGCAGGCCCGACAACATCGGCGTCATCGGCGTGGCAATTTTCCGCAAGAAGCCGGCAACTCCGCCGCCGGCGGCTCTCGGTCGGAC
>JBAUTD010000152.1:0-2757 GCA_049582045.1 Burkholderiales bacterium | reverse complement strand
ATCCGACCGTGTCCATCGATCGCACGCTCGCCGAGCGCCCGCTGCGCACGCTGGCGGCGCTGGCCGACCGCGGCGACGAGGGCCCGGGACTGGTCGTCATGGCCGGCGACCAGATCTACGCGGACGTGTGGGCCGGGGTGCTGGACATCCGCGACCGTCTCGAGAAGTACACCGCGCGCTACCAGCATGCCTTCTCGACGCCGGCTTTCAGGCAGCTCGCGTCGCGCGTTCCGCTGTACATGGCCGCCGACGACCACGAGGTCGAGGACGCCTGGCCGAAGAGCCGCTCGAAGCCGGGCAGCACGCTGACCAGGGATGAGCTCTGGCAGCAGGACTACGTCAACTGGGCGTGGAAGACCTATCTCGGGCACCAGCGCGTGCACGGCCCGAACGAGCCGCAAGGCCGCCTGGCGCCTCCCAGGAGGCCTTCCTTCTGGTACGACTTCGCGGCCGGCCGGGACGGAACGATCGCGCCCTTCCTCGTGCTCGATACGCGATTCGAGCGCGAATACCAAGGCGGTGCCTGGCGGCTCATGAGCGACGCACAGTGGGAGCACATCGAAGGCTGGCTGAGGCAACGTCTCGCGGACCCCGATCCACATGCGCCCAAGTTCATCGTCAGCGGGAGCGTGTTCGCTCCGGGGCTGGCGCGATTCGCTGCCGGCGCCGACGGTTCGCGGCAGGCCGACTCGTGGCAGGGATTCCCCGTGGAGCGCGCCAGGCTCGCGCACCGGATCGCAGAACTCGGCCTTGGCAACGTCGTGTTCGTGTCGGGCGACTACCATTGCGCGGCGGTGGCGGACATCGCGCTCCTGCGCGACGGCGGCGTCACGGAAAGTGCGCGCGCCTACGCCGTCGTTGCGCCGCCTCTGTACGCGCCGTTTCCATTCGTCAATACGCGCGCGCGCGAGGTTGCCGTGGAGGAGTCGATCTTCTTCCCCTCGGGCCACCCGCGACACGGCGAGCGGGTCGCCCAGTGTCGGGCCCGGGCGCTCGAGATCAGCGCCGGATTCGCGATGATCGCGTGCAACAAGGTCGGCGACCACGGCACCCCGGACGACTGGGAGATCCGGGTGGAGTTCCATAAGGCGGCGTGGGACGCGGAGAGGAATCCGGCGTCGGCAATCGTCGCTACGGCGCTCCTCGCCAAGGGGAGAGCTAACCTGAACTGACTAGCGCTTCCGCTCAATTCCCGGGGCGAGCCGTCTCGCCAAGAATGTCCTCGGCCACGCGGCAATTCCGCTGCGCGGCGCTCGACACCGGGAGGACATCGTGGCGCGCTTATTCTCGCAATGGCAAATGCCGCACCGGCAGGATCCGCGATCCAGCGCGGCCGGGCGGGATCGCAGTTCGACATCTTCCGTTGCGCACCTCGTTCGCATCATGGTCGCCGCAGCGGTGGGCCTCTACTTCCTGTTCACCGCGCTGGCGTCGAACGACCCGACCGCCATGCTCGTCGGCATGTTGCCGATCGCCTGGATCGCGGTCGAGTCGGCGTGGGTCGCGCTGCGCCCGCGGCGCGAGCCCGCACAGCGTTGAGCCAGGTCCGAAGATCATGCAGAACATGGCGCTCCTGTTGATCTGCTTCGGCCTGGGCGTGGCGCTGCGCAAGTCCGGCCGCCTGCCCGAGGGGGCCGCGGCCACGTTGAACGCGTTCATCGTCCACGTCTCGCTCCCGGCGCTCACGCTGCATTACCTGCGCAAGCTCCCGGTCGACGCGAGCATGGCGTTCCCGGTCGCGATGGCCTGGATCCTGTTCGCGTTCGGCATCGCGTTCTTCTTCGCCGCGCGCCGATTGCTGGGCTGGTCGCGGGGAACCACTGGCGCGCTCGTCCTGACCGGCGCGCTCGGCAACACGTCGTTCGTCGGGCTGCCGATGATCGAATGCTTCTTCGGACGCGATTATCTCGGCGTCGGCGTTCTTGTGGACCAGCTCGGGACGTACGTCGCCCTCTCTACGGTGGGGCTGCTCATTGCCGCCGCGCTGTCCTCGGGGACGTTCCGTCCGCGAAACATGGCTCGACGCATTGGCACGTTCCCGCCGTTTATCGCCGTGATCGTTGCCCTTGTCTCCGCCCCGCTGGCGATTCCCGGGTGGCTGGATGGAACCTTCGCCCGGCTCGGCGACACGCTCGCCCCGCTCGCATTGCTCTCGGTCGGATACCAGTTGCGCCTCGGGGCGCTGCGCGAGCGGTGGCGCCCGCTGGCAGTGGGCCTCGCCTACAAGCTCTTCGCGGGACCTTTGGCCGTGCTCGCCGTGTTCGCGTTGCTCACCGACCTTCACGATCCCGTGATTCGCGTGGCCATCTTCGAGGGCGCCATGGCGCCGATGATCGGCGGCGCCATCGTCGCAATCGACAACAAGCTCGACCCGGAGCTCGTCACGCTCATGGTCGGCATCGGTATCCCGCTTTCCTTCCTCACGCTTTGGGCCTGGTCGCTCGCGCTCGGCGCGCTCTGAGCGGGACAGTTGTCCTAATGCATTGCGGCTAGCACGCCAGCTCAATATTCACGGCGCATCCAGGTTCACATACTTCGAAGCGCGGAATGCAACTCGATGCATTCGCCGCGCACCGCCGGCGCGAACTCCCGGCGCCAAGCAAGGAGTCAGTCATGAACGCCAACACATCGCCCCACGCAAGTCATCCGCATCGCTTTGCAGGCATCTCGCAACGGGATCTGCGCGTGCGCGCATTCGGCCACCTCGGTGCGATCGCGACGCTCGCGGCCCTGGTGCTCGTCGCCGCCGTGCTGTCC
>JBAUTD010000151.1:0-3962 GCA_049582045.1 Burkholderiales bacterium | reverse complement strand
GCGTCGGCCGCGGCGGAGGATCGCCGTAGCCGAGCCGGAACGGCAGCAGCGGCACGCCGCCCGCGCCGAACAGGCGGCTGAACCGGGTCTTCACTTTCTGCGCTTCGAGCAGCTGGCTCACCGGCTGCAGGCACAGCCCGAGCCCGGTTGCCGCAAGGTACAGCCGCTCGAGCAACTGTCCCGCCTTGAGCTCGTACTCCGGGCCGGCGACGCTGCCGCTGATCAGGCCGAATACCGGCGCGCTCATCAGCGCGGCGTGATCGCGCCTGGCGAGCAGGCCCTCGACCCGCAGATGCGCCACGGCGAACTGCTGCAGCAGCGACATCAGCCAGGGTCCGCCGAAATTGCCGCCGCCGATGCATTGCGCGAGCTCGGCGCGGAACCCGGCGTCGGCCAGCAGCAGCGCGTCGGCCTGCAGCATGAGCTTGTCGACCGCCTGCCTGATCGTCGCGTCCTGCGTCAGCAGCAGCGTGATCTTGAGGTCCGACTCGCAGGCGCGCAGCTTGCCGAGCGTGGTCGCCGAGACGGCGCGCGAGAGGTAGCGCGCGTGGCTGGTGCGCCGCCGCGTGATCGCGGGGAACAGGCTCGCGGGACGGTAGGGCGCCGGCTGGTGCGCGTCGTTCAGCTCGACCGTCGCCGCGAGGGAATGGATCTGGTTGCGGCCGAAATAGCTGACCTGGTGGCCGATACCGAAGTGCTCCGCCGCGATCAGCAGGTTCTCGAGCGCGCAGCCCAGGCTGACCCGCAGCTCGCGCTGGTTCGGGTCCGCGACGCGCTGCCAGCGCTCGAGGTCGGCGTGCAGGCTGACGCGTCGGCCGGCGATCGCGAAGCGCCACGGCTGCGCGTTGCGCGCCGACGGCGCGAGAATCGCGTAGCGCAGCAGGAAGGTCAGGCGCGCATCGAGCGACCCCTTCGCGGGGAAATCGGATGCGCGCACCGACCAGGGATCTCGTTCGATATCGGCCATGGCTCGTCCGCGGTCCGATGGTACCGCGCGCAAGAACCAACCGCGCGCGCGGATGTCCATCTGCGGTCTGCGCGACATTGCGGGAGTTGGATGCTTTACGCGTTGGGCATCGCGGCTCTGCTCGTGGTGAGCAGCACGCTGGTGCATTACGAGGTTCTACGCCTGCTTTCCGTTTCCATCCCCCGGCTCAGGATCCGTCCGCGCGCACGCCTGCTCGCGGTGATTTTCGGCGTGTTCCTCGGCCACCTGCTCGAAATCGCGTGCTACGCGCTCGCCTACTACTACTTGCACGACCATTTCGGCCTGGGCGGCTTCGGCGGGAAGTTCGCAGACAATTTCGCTACCTATTTCTATTTCTCCGCCGAGAGCTACACATCGATCGGAATGGGAGACATCTTCCCGCTCGGTTCGCTGCGCCTGATCACCGGCGTCGAAGCCCTCAACGGGCTGCTGCTGGTCGGCTGGTCGGCCTCGTTCACCTACCTGGCGATGCAGCGCTACTGGAACGTGATCGAGCGCGACTAGCCTCGACGATTTTGTCAGACTAGAGTCAGCTTTCGTTGCTGCAGTGCGGAGCGACAATTTGCCCGAGTAATGAAACCATAGTCCTTTCCTTGGGAGGGGACATGTCTATCAAAGAAGCGTGGGACGAAGCAGGGGAGGAGCCGCGTGTGTCCGAGGCCACCGGCTGGAAGCAGCTCTACTTGAAGGAGGACTATTGGGCGATCTGGCTGGGCCTGGGGATCATCATCGTCGCGTCCGCCTTCTTCTACAGCGGCTCTAGCATCAAGTGGATTGCCGTCACGCCCGGTGGTTGGACGACGTTCGGCCAGCTGTGGGCAGATTTCGTCGCGAAGATTCCGCAATACATCGCGCAGTTCATCATGTGGCTGATCATCTTCGGCATCAGCGTGAAGGCGCTTGGCTTCAAGCTGGGCGAGTTCATCCCGTCCTTCATCTTCATCTATGTCGTTTCGGTCGCGATCATGATTCTGTGGGGGTGGAAGTACTCCCACGTCTACAACCTCGAACCGCCGTTGGTGGCATTGGTGCTGGGCCTGATCATCTCGAACTTCATTGGCCTGCCGCGGTGGATGGATGCCGGCTTTCGGGTGGAGTACTACATCAAGACGGGGATCGTGCTGCTCGGTGCCACCCTGCCCTTCACCCTGATCGTCTGGGCCGGCCCGATCGCCATCTTCCAGGCGTCGGTGATCTCGATCGTCACCTTCCTGGTGATCTACTTCGTCGGCCGCAAGCTGGGCATTGACCGGCAGCTCTGCGCGACCATGGGCGCCGGCGGCGCGGTGTGCGGCATATCCGCCGCCATCGCCATCGGCGGTGCCGTGGCGGCCAAGAAGGAGCATGCGCCGATCGCCATCACCCTGGTCGTCATCTGGGCCATCCTGATGGTCTTCTTCCTGCCCCTGGTGTCGCGGGCATTGAACCTGCCGACCGGCGTCGCCGGGGCGTGGATCGGCACCTCGGAGTTCGCCGATGCCGCCGGCTTTGCCGCCGCCTCGTCCTATGGCAATCTCGCCGGCCATGTCCAAGGCATCCCCGGCACGCCGGAGCAGGCGGTCCAGGCTTTCACCCTGATGAAGGTGGTGGGGCGCGACATCTGGATCGGCATCTGGGCCCTGGTGATGGCGGTCATCGCCACCACCCGGTGGGAAGTCAAAGGCGGCACCAAGCCGGGTGCCGGCGAAATCTGGTACCGGTTCCCGAAGTTCGTCATCGGCTTCGCGATCGCCTCGGCGCTGATGACGCTCATCGCCGCCCACTACGGCGCGGCCGACTACAACAAGGTGGTGAAACCTGCGCTGACGATCCCGATCCTCAACCTCAGGACCTGGGCCTTCGTGTTCTGCTTCTTCTCGATCGGCCTCACGACCCGCTTCCGGGAGCTGGCGGCGGCCGGCGGCAGGAACTTCTGGGCGTTCAGCACGGGCGCCGTGGTCAACGTGATCCTCGGCTTCATCATGTCGACCATGGTGTTCTACGAGTTCTGGGCTCACCTCGGCCAGTAGTTCGCGGGAAGATCCCGATTGCAGCAGGCGGCGCCGCCCTTCGACCGGGGCGGCGCCGCCTCTTATCAAGAGAGCGCTTGCGCGAGACCATGATCGAAAGAAAACAAAAGTGCCTGAACTGCCGCCACTTCCGCAACAACCCGCGGTACCTGGAAACGGTCTTCAAGGGCCTGAACGTCCTTAGCTCCGCGTACGCCTCGGTGCGCAAGGATGACGGCATCTGCCTGCTGCACGACCTGTACCTGTCCGCCGACGCCTGCTGCGATTCATACCAGAGCGTGGAGCGCTCTCCAGCCTGACGCGGTATATTCGCGCGGACTCGTATTCCGGGACCGCGATGTCCGCAGGCAAGCCCCCCACTTTCCGCATCGAGCACGTCGGCAGCTTCCTGAGGCCTGAGCGGCTGATGGCGGCGGTGCGCCAGGCGCGCGAGGGCAAGCTCGCGCCCGAGGCGCTGGGCGCGGTTCAGGATGCGTGCATCCGGGAGCTGGTGGCGATGCAGGAAGCCATCGGCCTGTCGTCGGTGACCGACGGCGAATTCCGGCGGCGCGGCTGGTCGGCGGGCTTCATCGACGCGGTGGAAGGCTTCGGGCTGCGCGAGGGCACGCTGCTCGGTTTCCGCGACGAGAAGGGCGAAAAGGGCGGCGCCGCGTCGCCGTACGCGAAGGCCAGGCTGCGGCGCACACGCGGCATCGCGACCGACGAGTTCCGTTTCCTGAAGAGCGTGGTCAAGACCGGCCTGCCGAAGGTCACCATGCCGTCGCCGGACGTGATGCACTACTTCCTCGGTCCGAAGAGCGCTGACGCGGCGGTGTACCCCGACATCGAGCAATATTTGGCCGACCTGGTCGCGGTCTATGCGGCCGAGATCGGGCAGCTCGCCGCGCTCGGCTGCGGCCTTCTGCAGCTCGACAACACGGCGCTGCCGTGCAACTGCGACCGGCACGCGCGGGCCGACGTGCGCG
>JBAUTD010000150.1:0-29406 GCA_049582045.1 Burkholderiales bacterium | reverse complement strand
ACCCTCGATACGGGTTTTGCCCGTATAACGCCTTAGCAGGGCGCCCCCTTCGGCCTCTCGGGCATCTCTCCTGTAGCCGGATTATCGCCTATTCCCGCTCGAGTTCAAACGCGTTGTGAAGCACGCGTACCGCGAGCTCGAGATATTTCTCGTCGATCACGACCGAAATCTTGATTTCCGAGGTGGTGATCATCTGGATGTTGATCCCCTCTTCGGCCAGGGTTCGGAACATCTGCGACGCTATCCCCACATGCGAGCGCATGCCCATCCCCACCAGCGACAGCTTGGCGATCCTTTCGTCGCCGGTGACCTCGCGGCACTTGATGTGCGGCTGCACCTGCTCCTTCAGGATCTTCATCGCTCGCGCGCAGTCGGACCGGTTGACCGTAAAGGACAGGTCGGTCATACCGTCGTGGCCGACGTTCTGAACGATCACATCGACATCGATGTTCGCCTCTGCGATCGGCCCCAGGATCGCGTAGGCGACTCCCGGGCGGTCCGGCACGTCGTGTACGGTGATCTTGGCCTCGTCGCGATTGAATGCGACGCCTGATATGACTGCCTTTTCCATCGCCATGGTCGGGTCGTCCTCGAATGTGATCAGGGTGCCGGTCTCGGCCTCCTCGGCCACCGGCAGCACGGGGTCGGTCAGGCTCGACAGCACTCGCAAACGCACCTTGTACTTGCCGGCGAACTCGACCGCGCGGATCTGCAGCACCTTCGAACCGAGGCTCGCCATCTCGAGCATTTCCTCGAAGGTGACGGTCTTCAGGCGTCGCGCCTGGGGCACGATGCGCGGGTCGGTGGTGTAGACCCCGTCGACGTCGGTGTAGATCTGGCACTCGTCGGCCTTGAGCGCGGCCGCGAGCGCCACCGCCGAGGTGTCCGAGCCGCCGCGCCCGAGCGTGGTGATGTTGCCCTGGGCGTCGATGCCCTGGAATCCCGCCACCACCGCGATGTAGCCGTCGGCCAGGTCGCGCCGCAGCCGTTCCTCGTCGATGGAGACGATGCGTGCCTTGGCATGGGCCGAATCGGTTTGCACCTTCACCTGCCAGCCGGTATAGCTGCGCGCCTTCAGGCCGAGCTCGAGCAGCGCCATGGACAGCAATCCGATGGTGACCTGCTCGCCCGTGGAGGCGACCACGTCCAGCTCGCGCGGATCGGGCAGCGCCTGAATCTCGCGCGCGAGCGCGATCAGGCGGTTGGTCTCCCCGGCCATCGCCGAGGGCACGACGACGATGCTATGCCCTGCCGCACGCCACTTGGCGGCGCGCCGCGCGACGTTGCGGATCCGCTCGATCGAGCCGACCGAGGTGCCGCCGAATTTCTGGACGATGAGCGCCATGCCTAGGGGCGAAAAAGCGCGGATTTTACAGGACTATCCCTGCCTGGGCCGCGCGCTGGTGGCGGAGAGTGAGGGATTCGAACCCCCGAGGACCGTGAGGCCCTGCCGGTTTTCAAGACCGGTGCATTCGACCGCTCTGCCAACTCTCCCTGGAAATCGCGCGCATCGGCCCCATTTTAGCTGCTGCAACCGGAAGTCCCGGAAATTAAATGGGGTTTTGGTTGAAACTTCGATGCCGTCTGGTAGTCTTAGGTACGGCAGTCAGAGAAATTACAAGGAGCGTTAATGCAACCCGACCTGCAACCCATTCGCACCAACGAGCAGACTATCGGCCGTGGCGGGCCCCGCTACGCACCGGGCATGGAATTGCCGGGCGTCGACAGCCAGCGCGTGCTGCGCAACACCTACCTCCTACTTGCCCTGACCATGGTGCCGACCGTGATTGGCGCCTACATCGGCATGGCGACCGGCGCGGTCATCCTGCAGCATCCGATGGCAGCCACGCTGCTCATGCTCGGAGCGGTGATCGGCCTGCAATTCGCAGTGATCAGGAATCGAAACAGCTCGCTCGGCGTAGTCCTGCTCCTGCTGATGACTGGCATCCTGGGCTGGTGGCTGGGCCCGCTGCTTTCCATGGCGCTGACGCTCGCGAACGGCGGGCAGCTGATTGCCTACGCCGCCGCCGGCACCGGCATCGTGTTCTTCGGCATGGGTGCGATCGCAACCACGACCAAGCGCGACTTCAGCTTCATGGGCAAGTTCCTGTTCGTCGGCATGATCGCGCTGCTGGTCGCCATGTTTGCGAACATGTTCCTGCAGATCCCGGCGCTCGCGCTGACGATCTCGACCCTGGTGATTGTGGTGTTTTCGCTCTTCCTGCTGCACGACCTGTCGCGCATCATCCGCGGCGGCGAGACGAACTACATCGTCGCGACGACGGGCGTTTACATGAGCCTGTTCAACATCTTCGCGAACCTGCTCTCGATTCTGATGCTGCTCAGCGGCAACCGTCGTTAGTACGGCCTTCAAGGCAGCAAGAAAGGGCGCTTCGGCGCCCTCTTTCTTTTCTAGGGCCGCTCGAACAGTGCGATGCTCTCGACATGCACGGTGTGGGGAAACATGTTGACCACACCTGCCGCCACCAATCGGAAGCCCTTGACATGCACGAGCGCACCGGCATCGCGCGCGAGCGTCGCGGGATCGCAGGACACGTAGACGATACGCCGCGGCCAGGCGTCCGGCAGCGCCTTGACCACTTCCACCGCGCCCGAGCGCGGCGGATCGATGAGCAACTTGTCGAAAGGGCCGCGCGAGGCCAATCCGCCGGCGCCCGCGCAGTAAAGATCGGCGGTGTCGAAGCTCGCAAGGTCCTGCAGGCCGTTCGCCGCCGCATTCGCCCGCGCCTGCGCGATCAGGGTCGCGTTGCCTTCCAGCCCGAGCACTCGGGCTCCGATGCGTGCGAGCGGCAGGGAGAAGTTGCCCAGGCCGCAGAACAGGTCGGCGATGCGCTCGTCCGGCTGCGGGTCGAGCAGGCGCACCGCGCGCGAGACGAGCACCCGATTCACGCCGTGGTTCACCTGCGTGAAATCGGTCGGGCGGAACGCGATCCGCAGGCCGTAATCGGGCAGGACGTAGTCCAGCGGCGGCGCCGGAAGTGGATAAAGTGGATGCGCGGAATCCGGGCCGGAGGGCTGCAACCATACCGATACCCCTTCCTGCTGCGCAAGCTCCCGCAGCGCCTGCTCGTCGCCCGCCTCGAGCGGATCAAGGTGACGGAACACCAGCACGTCGGCCGCGTCGCCCATGGCGAGCTCGATTTGCGGCAGCCGCTGGCGGATTGAAAGAGACTCGACCAGCGCGCGCAAGCGCGGGATCAGCCTGGAGATGCGCACCGGCAGCACTTCGCAGCTCAGCATGTCCACCACGTAGCTCGAGTGCCGCTCGTGGAACCCGATCAGCACGCCGCCCTTCTTGGACACCCGTCGCACCGTGAGGCGCGCCCGCTGACGATAGCCCCATTCCTCGCCGTACACCATCGGCAGCACCGTCTCGGACTTCACCTTGCCGATGCGCTGCAGGCAGTCCTCCAGCCCGCGCTGCTTGGCCGCGAGCTGGGTCCGGGCGTCGATGTGCTGCGTGGCGCAGCCGCCGCAGACGCCGAAATAACCGCAGCGCGGCGCACGGCGCGCGCTCGATTCGTGCACCACCGCGACGGTCCGCGCCAGGTCAAATTTCGGCTTGCGGTGCAGCAGCTGGACCTCGACCCGCTCGCCAGGCAGGGCGCCCTCGACGAATACCACCTTGCCCTCGGCGTTGCGCGCGACGCCGCGCCCTTCCGCGTCGAGCGACTCGATCTCGAGCGTCACCGGGCCAGGGGGTCGGTCCAGCGCTCGAGGAACTCGCCCCAGTGCGGCTCCTTCAGCTTTTCCAACGCGGTGCGCAGCAGTGCGCACTCGCGCTTGTAGTGCCCCGCATCGAACGCACCGCGCAGCAGCTGGAAGCGCAGATAGAGCAGGTAGGTATTGGCGCTGTCGACTTCGCAGTAATTGCGAATGCGCCCGATGCCTCCGTCGCGGTACTGCTGCCACACCGCGCTGCCCGCCATACCGATCTTGCCCGGCAGTCCTGCCAACTGCGCGACATCGTCGAGCGGCGCATTGTTGCGCGGCTGATACATCGCCAGAACGTCCATCAGATCGAGGTGCCGCGAGTGGTAGCGGCTAACGTAATTGTTCCACTTGAAGTCGCGGTTGTCCTCGCCCTGGTCCCAGAAGCGCGGCGCGCTGACGCCATTGATCAGGCCGCGATAGTTCAATACCGGCAAGTCGAATCCGCCACCGTTCCAGGAGACGAGCTGCGGCACGTAACGCTCGACTCCGTCCCAGAAGCGCTGGATGGCGGCGCGCTCGTCCTCCGCGGGCTCGCCGATGGACCAGACCCTGACATGGTCGGAATCGCGCAGAACGCAGGAGATGACCAGCACGCGATGCAGCTGCGGTGGCAGGAAATCGCTCCCGGTCTGCGTGCGCCGCTTCTGAAACGCGATCTCGGCGACCTCTTCGTCAGGCAGGCTCGCAGGCAGCTCGTACAGTCGCCTGATGCCGGTGACGTCGGGCACCGTCTCGATGTCGAAAGCCAGGATCGGCGCCATGTCAGTCCGGAAACACGCCGGTGGACAGGTAGCGGTCGCCTCGGTCGCAGACGATGCATACGATCGTCGCGTTTTTCACACTACGGGCGACTCGCAGTGCGACGTGCAAGGCGCCACCGGACGAAATTCCCGCAAAGATCCCCTCCTCGCGCGCCATGCGGCGCGTCATTTCTTCCGCCTCTCCCTGACCCACGTATTCCAGCCTGTCGACGCGTAGCTTGTCGTAGATCTTCGGCAGATAGGCTTCCGGCCATTTGCGGATGCCGGGAATCTGTGCCCCCTCCTGCGGCTGACAGCCCACGACCTCGATCTTGGGGTTCTTTTCTTTGAAGTAACGCGAGCATCCCATGATGGTGCCCGTGGTGCCCATGCTCGAGACGAAATGCGTGATCCTGCCTTGCGTATCGCGCCAGATCTCGGGGCCGGTAGTCTCGTAGTGCGACAACGGATTATCGGGATTGGCAAACTGGTCGAGCATAATGCCCTTGCCCTCGCTCACCATCTTCTGCGCCAGGTCGCGCGCCCCTTCCATTCCACCGCTCTTCGGCGTGAGGATCAGCTCCGCGCCGTAGGCCCGCATCGTCCGCTTGCGCTCGGCAGTCTGATTCTCGGGCATGATCAGCAGCAGGCGATAGCCGCGAACCGCCGCGGCCATCGCCAGTCCGATTCCGGTGTTGCCGCTGGTAGGCTC
Source organism: Burkholderiales bacterium (assembly GCA_049582045.1). Taxonomy (GTDB): domain Bacteria; phylum Pseudomonadota; class Gammaproteobacteria; order Burkholderiales; family SG8-39; genus DAHVFK01. Next base: position 24,219 of record JBAUTD010000150.1, on the reverse strand, counting down.
GATCAAGGTGTCCCCGGGCTTGATCCGGCCGTGCTCCTCGGCGCGCCGGATCATCGAGATTGCCGGCCGATCCTTGACCGAGCCGGCTGGATTGTTTCCCTCGAGCTTGGCAAGAATGACATTGCCGCTGCGCGTTATCTCTTCGCCCGGGATGCGCTGCAGACGCACCAGGGGAGTATTGCCGATAAAATCCTCGATCGTGCGCTGCATCGCCGCTTCTCAGCGATGTTCGCCAAGCAAGTGCGCGACGTAGGATCCGACGCCACGTTCCACGGTCATGAAATCCTCACCATAGCCAGCTTCGCTCAGCAGCGCAGGATCAGCTTCGGTGAAGCTCTGGTACTTTCCGACCAGTTGTGGCGGAAGCGGGATGTATTCGATGAGACCTTCCGCAACCATGTCCCGGAGCGACAGCTCGGTTTCGCCGCGTCCGGCTCGCACGCCGTTGATCACCGCGCGCGCGACGTCGTTGAAGCTCTGCGCGCGCCCGGTGCCGCAGTTGAAAATCCCCGACACCTCGCGGTGCTCCAGAAAATACAGATTCACATTCACCACATCGTCGACATGAATAAAGTCGCGCCGCTGCTCTCCGTCGGCGTAGCCGTCCGATCCGACGAAGAGTCGGACCTTCCCCTCGCTCACGAACTGGTTGAAGGCATGGAAGGCGACCGAGGCCATGCGTCCTTTATGAGCCTCGTTCGGGCCGTAAACGTTGAAATAGCGGAACCCGGCGATCTGCGCGCTGCGCGCCCGCAGGTGGCGCCGGACGTGCTGATCGAACAGGAACTTGGAGTAGGCGTAGGCATTGAGTGGCCGCTCGCAGGAGCGCTCTTCGCGGAATTCGCGTCCCGCGCCATATACGGAGGCCGATGAGGCATACAGAAAAGGCACCGCCTCGTCCTGGCACCAGTCGAGCAGGGTCCGCGAATAGCGATAGTTGTTCTCCATCACGTAGCGGCCGTTGGTCTCCATGGTGTCGGAGCAGGCGCCCTGATGCAGTACGGCCTCGATCTCCTCGTCGAACTGGTTTCCGACCAGACGATCGAGGAAGTCGCGTTTATCCAGATAGTCCTCGATCTCGCACCCGGCGAGATTCTTGACCTTGGCCGCGTTCTCCAGGTTGTCGACCGCGAGGATTTCCGTGACGCCTGCGCGGTTGAGCGCCTCGATCAGCCTGGAGCCTATGAATCCCGCGGCTCCCGTGACGACATAGAGCATTTCCGTCCTATCCAAAAAGTTCTTCTCGGGTGGCAACCGCGGTGCCGAACTTGCCGACCACGATCCCCGCCGCCCGATTGGCGGTGCGCACTGATTCGGTAAGCGACATGCCGGCGGCGAGCATCACGCCGAGCGCGGCAATGACGGTATCGCCGGCACCGCTCACATCGTACACCTCGCGTGCGTGCGTCTTGAAATTCATCCGCTTGCCGTCCCTGAATATCGTCATCCCGCGCTCTCCGCGGGTGAGAAGCAAGGCCTGGACCTTGAGCCGCCTGCGCAATGCCTGGGCCCGTCGCTCGAGGTCGCTTTCGTCCTTCCAAGTGCCGACGACCTGGCGCAGCTCGTTCTGGTTCGGCGTGACGATCGTGGCACCCTCATAGCGGGAATAATCGTCGCCTTTCGGATCGACCAGCACCGGCTTGCGGGCCCGGCGCGCCATCGCGATCATCTTCGCCACATGAGTCAGCCCACCCTTTCCGTAATCCGAAAGTATCACCACGTCGCACTGCGTCAGCGACGATCTGAACTCCGTAAGCTTCGACGCGAGCACCTCGCGCGAGGGCGAGACCTCGAAATCGACCCGCAACAGCTGCTGCCGCTGCTGGCGCGCGATCACGCGCAGCTTCTGGGTTGTCTTGATCGTTCGGTCACGATGCAGGCGTGGCTCGATCCCCTCTTTCTTCAGCAGGGACTCCAGCAGCTTGCCCTCCGGGTCAGCACCCACCACGGAAAGCAGCGTCGTCCGAGCGCCTAGCGCGGCACAATTCCACGCAACGTTGGCGGCGCCACCCAGTCTGCGCTCCTCGCCGTCGACGAGAACCACGGGCACCGGGGCTTCCGGCGAAATGCGCGACACGTCACCGATCCAGTAGCGATCGAGCATTACGTCGCCCACCACCAGCACTCGCGCCGTGGTCGTGTCAGGTCGTTTCATGTGCGCCGCCCAACGGCGAAATACTCGATTCCCAAGGCCCGCATTGTCGCGGGCTCATACAGGTTGCGCCCGTCAAAGATCGCCGGTGTCCTGAGCGCGCGCTTGATTGCGTCAAAATCCGGGCTGCGGAACTCCTGCCATTCCGTGATGATGGCGAGCGCTTCCGCGCCTTCCAGCGCCGCCTGCGCCGATTCGACAATGACCACACGCTCGTTACCGGCAAACAACCCGGCCGCCGCCGGCCCCGCGACGGGATCGTAGGCACGCACTGACGCGCCGGCTTCCAGAAGGTCTGCGACGAGCGCCAGGCTCGGCGCTTCGCGCATATCATCCGTGTTCGGTTTGAAAGCGAGTCCCCAGAGCGCAAAGCAGCGGCCGGCCAAGGAAGCGCCGAATCGCTCTGTGATCTTGCGCCCGAGCACGTGCTTCTGCGCCTCGTTCACACGCTCTACGGCCGCCAGCAGCTGCAGTGGACTTCCTGCCTCCTGCGCGGTGCGCTGCAGGGCCTTGACGTCCTTCGGAAAGCACGAGCCGCCATAGCCCGCCCCCGGATACAGGAATCCGAATCCGATGCGCGGATCCGAACCGATGCCGCGGCGCACTTCCTCGATGTCCGCACCGAGCTTCTCGGCGAGGTTCGCCAGATCGTTCATGAACGAAATGCGCGTCGCGAGCATCGCGTTAGCCGCGTACTTGGTGAGCTCGGCCGAGCGCACGCTCATCGCAATGAATCGCTCGTGATTGCGCTGGAACGGCCCGTACAGCCGGCGCATAATCGAGGTGGCACGATCGTCGTCGGAGCCGACGATGATCCGGTCAGGGCGCATGAAGTCCTCCACCGCGGCGCCCTCCTTCAGGAACTCCGGATTCGATACTACGGCGAACTCCAGCGATTTCCCGCGCTTGGCGAGCTCCTCCGCCACGGCCTTGTGAACCGAGTCCGCGGTCCCGACCGGAACCGTGGACTTGTCCACAATGACGCGATAGTCCACCATGTGGCGTCCAATCGAGCGCGCCGCGGCGACCACGTGCTGCAGGTCCGCCGCGCCGTCCTCGTTCGGCGGCGTCCCGACGGCGATCAGCTGCAGCTCGCCGTACGCCACGCTCGCGGCTACGTCAGTTGTGAAACTGAGCCGCCCGGCTTCGCGGTTGCGCGCGACGATCGGCGCCAGTCCCGGCTCGAAGATCGGGATGCCTCCAGAATTCAGCATCTGGATCTTGCGCGCGTCGACGTCAAGGCAGCACACGTGGTTGCCCATGTCCGCGAGGCAGGCGCCACTTACGAGACCGACGTAGCCGGTGCCGATGACAGTGATATTCATGGTGCGAGGTCGAACTCCTCTGAGCGGCGCGGAGGATAGGTCTCCCAGCCGCCGCAGGCCGGGCAGTGCCAGTGGAACTGCCGCGCCTTAAAGCCGCAATTCTCACAGCGGTAACGCGCGAGGCGCCTGGTATGACTGTGGACCAGGTTGCGCACCAACTCGAGGTCGCGTCGTCGCTCCGGCGATCCTGCCGCGACGATCTGCGCCTCCAGCAGGCGGTCCAGACCCAGCAACGTGGGATTGCGTCGCAGTTCGTCGCGCACCAGCTTATACGCCGCCTCGGCGCCCTTTTCCTCCAACGTCAGCTGGAACACGGTGTCGAGCAGGTCGAGCGAAGGGTATTGCTCGAGATATCCCGCGAGCAGCTTGAGCCCCTCCTCCGCGCGCCCCGCGTCGCGGTGCGCGTCCAGCAGCCGTTGGGCAGCGACCGCAAGGTACGCGGGATTCTGCGGCTCGATGCGCTTCCAGTGCTCGATCGCCGCATCCGGGTCTCCCGCCGCTCGCGCGAGATCGCCAAGCTGCAGGCTGGCGCGCACCGACTTTCGGTTTGCTTCGAGCGCGGCCTCAAGATGCCGGCGCGCGGCGTCCGGACGCGAGTGCGTGGTCTCCGTCGCAGCGAGCTCGCACAGGTACTGCGATATCTCCTTCGCGTGGGATTCCCCGGATTCCGCAGCCAGGCGGCGGGCCATGTCGATTGCGCGAGGCCAATCCTTCTCCTGCTCGAAGATCTCGAGCAAGTGACGCCGCGCCTCGATCGCATGCGGCCCGTCCGCAAGACGCGCAAACGCCTCCTCTGCGCGGTCGAGAATGCCGGCTTTGAGATAGTCCTGACCGAGCTCGAACAGCGCATTGACCCGCTGCTCCGCGGCCAGATCCGCACGCTCGAGCAGGTTCTGGTGCATGCGGATTGCGCGATCGTATTCCCCGCGCCGGCGAAAAAGGCTGCCGAGCGCGAAATGCAGTTCGATCGTTTCGCGGTCGACACGTACGACCTCGATGAAGGCCTCGATCGCCTTATCGGGTTGCTCGTTGAGAAGAAAGTTCAGGCCCTTGAAGTACGAGCGCGGCAACGCCCTCGATTCCGACACCAGGTGCTTGATGTCGATGCGTGCCGCAAGCCATCCCAGACCGAAGAACAGCGGAAACCCGAGCAGCCACCAGTACTCGAACTCCATACCTGCGGGACCTCAGGCGTCGACCACGGGTGGCCGCCCGGGTTCGGCGGCGCGCGCGGCTTCGCTCGCCTTCGCGTGTCCGCGCACCTCGCGCCTGAGACGCTGAATTTCGCGCCGCTGGCCCAGCAGCACGGACACCATCGCCATCAGTCCAAACAGCGCTCCCGCGGTGAAGAATCCGAACAGCACCACCACCAGGGGGGCTTGCCAGCTGCGGTCAAAGTAGAAATTGAGAGTGACCGGATCGACGTTCTTGGCCGCGAACGCGAGCAGAAACAGAAAGATGATCAGCCGGAGCGTCCAGGTGACGATGCGCATACTCGATTCCTATTACCGGGCCCTGGTGCTGCAAGCGGCGCAGTCGCGCCCACGACAACGCGTCACTGACTCGTGTGGGTGGGCTGCTCCTGCGGCGAAGGCGCCTGATCGGCCTGGGCCGAATCCACCCGCTCGCGCAGCTCCTTGCCGGCCTTGAAGTGCGGCACGTACTTTTCGGGTACGTGCACCTTCTCGCCAGACTTCGGATTACGCCCGACGCGCGGCGGCCGGTAATTCAATCCAAAGCTGCCGAAGCCTCGAATCTCGATGCGATCCCCCGCGAGCAGCGCTTGGGTCATCGCATCGAGGATCATCTTTACCGCATACTCGGCATCCTTCGCCACCAGCTGCGGATAACGCTGCGCAAGTCGAGCAATCAGTTCCGATTTTGTCATGGACGGCACGTCTCCCTGAGCGTTCTGTTCCTGCAACCAGAGCTATCGCCGTTGCCGTCTGTTACTGATTGCGGTTGTCGAGCTTGGCACGAAGCAGAGCACCGAGGTTCGTCGCCCCTGCGCTCGCGGCAGCATTCTCGGTACGCAGCTGTTTCATCGCCTCGGTCTCGTCCGCCATATCCCTAGCCTTGATCGACAGGTTGATCGAGCGGTTCTTACGATCCAGGTTGATGATCATCGCGTTCACCGTGTCGCCCTCCTTCAGGTGATTGCGCAGATCTTCGACGCGATCACGAGAAAACTCCGAAGCGCGCAGGTAACCCTCTACCTCCGGCGAAATCGCCACCACTGCCCCTTTGGCGTCGATCGACTTGACCGTGCCAGTGACCAGGCTGTTCTTGTCGTGGCTGGCGAGGAAATTGGTGAACGGATCGCCCTCGAGCTGCTTGATGCCCAACGAAATACGCTCCCGCTCGACGTCGATCGACAGTACAACGGCCTCGACTTCCTCGCCCTTCTTGAACCGCTTGACGGCTTCCTCTCCGCTGTCGCTCCAAGACAGGTCGGACAGATGCACCAGGCCGTCGATTCCGCCGGCCAAGCCGACGAACACGCCGAAATCGGTGATCGACTTCACTTGCCCTTTCACGCGATCACCCTTCTTGTACTCGCGCGCGAAGTCCTCCCACGGATTCGGCATGCACTGCTTCATGCCGAGAGAGATGCGACGCCTGTCCTCGTCGATCTCGAGGATCATGACCTCGACCTCGTCTCCGACCTGTACCACCTTCGACGGATGCACGTTCTTGTTGGTCCAGTCCATCTCCGATACGTGAACCAGTCCCTCGATCCCCGACTCAACTTCGACGAAGGCACCGTAATCGGTGAGGTTCGTGACTTTGCCGAACAGACGCGTTCCCTGCGGATAACGGCGCGAAATGCCGACCCAGGGATCTTCGCCGAGCTGCTTGAGGCCGAGCGACACGCGGTTCTTCTCGGCATCGAACTTGAGCACTTTGGCGGTGACTTCGTCACCCACATTGAGCACCTCGGATGGATGCTTGACGCGGCGCCACGCGAGGTCTGTGATATGCAACAGGCCGTCGATCCCGCCCAGGTCCACGAATGCGCCGTAGTCGGTAATGTTCTTGACGATACCCTTGACTTCCGCGCCTTCCTGCAGCGTCGACAGCAACTGCTCGCGTTCCGCGCCGACGGTCTCCTCAAGCACCGCACGCCGCGATACCACCACGTTATTGCGCTTGCGATCGAGCTTGATGACCTTGAATTCCATCTGCTTGCCCTCGTAGGGCGTCGTGTCCTTCACCGGGCGCAAGTCGACCAGCGAGCCAGGGAGGAATGCACGGATACCCTTCGCCATCACCGTCAGGCCGCCTTTCACCTTCCCGGTGATCACGCCTTCGATCTTCTCGCCCTTCTCCAGCGCCTGCTCGAGCTCCAGCCAGGCCGCGAGGCGCTTGGCCTTCTCGCGCGACAGACGGGTCTCGCCGTGCCCGTCCTCGAGCGCCTCGATCGAGACGCTGACGAAATCTCCGGCCTTGACCTCGGTCTCGCCAGCGTCATCCTTGAACTCTTCCAGCGGGATGACACTCTCGGACTTGAGTCCGGCGTTTACGACGACGTAGTGCTGATCGACGCGGACCACTTCGGCGGTGATCACCTCGCCGATGCGCATCTCCTTGCGCGAGAGGCTCTCTTCGAACAGCGCGGCAAAGGACTCGTGGTTGGACGGTTTGGTAGTTGCAGAGGAAACGCTGGGCATGTAGGGGAAAGACCTTCTTAGGCCGCCGTTCCTTGCGGACGCCGGCGGGTCAAGTTGCACACACAGGCCCGGCAACCGCCGGACCCACCAATATCGAACTCAGGCGCCTGCGCCGTCAGCTCGCTCTCGCCACCAACCGAGGATCCGGCTCACGACCTCATCGATCGTCAGATCGGATGAATCGAGTTGCACGGCGTCCGACGCGGGTACGAGCGGCGATACCGCCCGAGCCGCGTCGCGCGCATCACGCGCTTCCAGCTCGCGGAAAAGGGCTGTGAGAGTAGCATGGATTCCTTTTTGTTTCAACTGGTTATACCGGCGCCCGGCGCGCACGGCAGCGCTCGCAGTCAGGAAAACCTTCAGCGCTGCGTCGGGAAACACGACCGACCCCATGTCGCGTCCGTCGGCAACCAACCCGGGCTCGCGGCGAAACGCCCTCTGGCGCGAGAGCAGCGCCTCGCGAACCTTTGGCAGCTTGGCGACCTCGGACGCTCGACTGCCGCATGGCTCCGTGGCCAGATCTCTCGTAACTTCCTGATCCTCAAGGAATATGCGTTCGCCCTCGAAGCGTGCCGAGACGTTGCGCGCGAGCTCGCCAAGCCGGCCCTCGTCGCCCGGGGGGATACCCTCGCGCAACGACGCAAGCGCGACCAGCCGATACAGTGCGCCGCTGTCCAGGCAATGAAAGCCGAGCGCTTCGGCGACCCGCCGAGCGATCGTCCCCTTGCCGGAGGCGGAGGGTCCGTCGACCGTGATCACCGGAGCGCTCATGCGTACTCCGATATGCGCGCAAGCGTCGCGAAATAGTCCGGAAAAGTCTTGGCGACGCAGGACGGATCGTTGATCCGCACCGGCACGCCACCGAGCGCAGCGAGGGCGAACGACATCGCGATCCGGTGATCGTCGTAGGTATCGATCGCGACGTCCGGAACGAGGCGCGCCGGCGGCACGATGCGCAGATAGTCGGCGCCCTCCTCGACGTCGGCGCCGAGCTTGCGCAGCTCGGTCGCCATTGCGGCCAGCCGGTCGGTTTCCTTGACCCTCCAGCTCGCGATGTTACGAATCGTGCTCGGCCCGTCGGCGAACAACGCCATCACTGCGGCCGTCATCGCCGCATCCGGGATATGGTTCAGGTCAATGTCGATCGGCCTGAGCCTGCGGTCGCATGAAGCCTCGATCCAGTTCGGGCCCATTCTGACGAGCGCCCCCATGCGCTCGAGCACCTCGATGAAGCGCACGTCACCCTGGATGCTGTCGCGTCCGACGCCTTCGACCCGCACCGGGCCGCCGCCGATCGCGGCTGCCGCAAGGAAATACGATGCGGACGACGCATCGCCCTCGACCATCACCTGCCCGGGGCTCACGTAGCGTGAACGCGCGAGGCGAAATCGATGCCAGCCGTCGCGCGCGACATCGACGCCGAAGCGGCGCATCAAGTTGAGCGTGATTTCGACGTAGGGCTTGGAAATGAGCTCGCCCTCGACGTCGACGGTCACGGCGGCGCCCGCAAGCGGCAGGGCCATCAGCAAGGCGCTTACGAACTGCGATGAGATGCCGCCCCGAACGCGCACTGGAGCGTCGAAGCTAAGCCGCCCTGGGAACACCGCCAGCGGCGGGTAACCCTCTGCCCCCAGGTAATTGATCTGCGCGCCAATTCCGCGCAGGGCATCGACCAAATCGCGTATCGGCCTTTCATGCATACGCGGCACGCCTGACAGCCGGTACTCGCCCCCCGAGAGCGCAAGCACCGCGGTCAGCGGCCTGAAAGCGGTCCCCGCGTTGGCGAGCCACAATTCGGCGCTGCGAACCGGGAAAGCGCCGCTCGCCCCCGAAACGCGCAGCGTGCCGTCCTCCTGCCTGCAGGCAACGCCGAGCCGCTGCAGCGCTTCGAGCATGACCTTCGTGTCGTCCGCATCCAGCAGCCCGCGGACACACGTTTCACCGGTCGCCAGCGCCGAAAGCAGCAGGACGCGGTTCGAAATGCTCTTCGAGCCGGGAAGCCGCACGCTTCCGGCTACGCGCCGGATCGGCTTCAGGATCAGCGTATTCACCGCACCCGCCTCAGAAATCGTACTCGCCATCGAGCCAGCGATTGCGCACGGCACGGGCACTGGCGAAGATCGCCTCGAGGCCCGCAGCGTCACCGGCCGCAAGCAGCGCGCGGATCGATTCCATCTGTGCGCCGTAGCGCGCCAGCTCTGCGAGCAGCGCATCTCGATTGGCAATGCAAATATCGCGCCACATCTCGGGGTGACTGGATGCAATGCGCGTGAAATCGCGGAAACCGCCTGCCGCGTAGCCGAAAAGCTGCGCCGAGTTGGGGCGCTGCGATATCTCGTGCACCAGCGCAAAGGCGAGCAAATGGGGCAGGTGGCTGACAGCCGCGAAGACGGCGTCGTGTTCCTCCGGCGCCATCCGCGTCACCCGCGCGCCGCACGCCTGCCACGCTGCCGTGGCTCGTGCGATAGACTGCGCTGCGTTTTCGGCCAGCGGCGCGAGGACTACGTTCTTGCCTTGGAACAGATCCGCTTTCGCCGCCGCCACTCCGCTATGCTCGGCGCCGGCAATCGGGTGCGCGGGCACGAATTGCGCGATCCTGGCGCCCAGACCAGCGCGCGCCACGGCGATCACGTCCTGTTTGGTGCTGCCGGCGTCGATCACCAACGCGTTCGGCGAGAGCGCCCGCGCCAGCGTCGCGAATATGTTCGCGAACTGCGCCACCGGTGTTGCGACCAGAATCAGGTCGGCGCCCCGCGCTGCTCGCGCGACGTCGCTTTCGGTGACGTCGATTGCGCCGCGCGCGAGGGCCGCGTCCAGGTTCGCTTTGCCGCGGCCCACACCGACCACCTGCCCGCAAGCCTTTGCCGCCTTGAGCGCTAGCGCGAACGAACCGCCGATGAGCCCGACGCCGATGACTGCGACGCGTCCAAAGCGTGCGTCCGGCACCTCCGCGTCTCGGCTCATTCCTTCAGGCTGGCGTTGAGCGCTGTCAGGAACATCTCATTCTCGGCCGTCGTGCCCACCGTCACGCGCAGGTGCTCGGGCAACTCGTAGCCGCCGACAGGACGCACGATCACCCCGCGTCGCAGCAGGCGTTTATAGACCTCTCCTGCCTTACCCACCCGAATGGTGATGAAATTGCCGAACGAAGGGATGTAATCGAGGCCGAGTGCTTTCGCGCCATCCTCCAGTTGCCGCAGCCCCTGAAGGTTCTCGGCGTAGCTCATGGCGACGAACTCCATGTCGCCCAGCGCAGCTGCGGCGGCCGCGAGCGCAATGCTGTTGACGTTGAACGGCTGGCGCACGCGATTCATGACGTCCGCGACCGAAGGATGCGCCAAGGCATAACCGACTCGCAGGCCAGCGAGGCCGTACGCCTTGGAAAAGGTTCGCGTGATGACAAGGTTCGGATAGCGCCTAAGCCACTTCACCGTGTCGGTCTTGGCGTCCGCCGGCAGATACTCATTGTAGGCCTCGTCAAGCACCACGATGACGCGCTCAGGTACGCGCTTGATGAACGCTTCGAGCTTCTCCGGAAACGCGTACGTCCCTGTCGGATTGTTCGGATTCGCGATCCAGACCACATAGGTATCGTCGCTGATCGCAACCGCCATCGCATCGAGGTCGTGTTCGAAATCCTTGGCGGCGACCATGATCGAGCGCGAACCGCGCGCCTGAGTTGCGAGCGGATAGACCGCGAAGCAGTGCTGCGAGAATACCGCCGAGCGCCCGGCGCCGAGAAACGCCAGCGCAACCAGCTCGAGCACATCGTTCGATCCATTGCCGAGCACGATCGACGCCATCTCGACGCCGTAGCGCTTCGAAAGCGCGACCTTCAGATCGTAGCCGTTGCCATCGGGATAGCGTGCAATATCACCCAGGGCCGCGTCGACCGCCGCACGCGTTCGCGGCCCGATCCCGCGCGGATTCTCGTTGGAGGCCAGCTTTACGATGTTCTTCACTTCCAGCCCCATCTCACGCGCCAGCTCGGAGATCGGTTTGCCGGGCTGGTAGGGCGCAATCGAGCGCACGTAGGAAGGCGAAAGTTCGCAGAGGTCCATATTTGTAGGTAGAGCACCCATGGCCGATGTCGCGCTATGCCACCGCTGCGGGATACGAACCCAAGACTTTCAGGAACGGCGCCTGCCCACGCAGCTCGGCAAGCGCGGTGGCGACACGCTCGTCCTTCTGGTGGCCCTGGACATCGATGAAGAAGACGTACTCCCAAAGCGCGTCGCGCATCGCGCGCGACGGGCGTGATTCGATTCGCGTCATGCTGACGCCGTTCGCGGCAAGTGGCGAGAGCAGGGCGTGTACCGCGCCGGGCCTGTTCTCGGCCGACATCACCATCGCGGTACGGTCGTTACCGCTCGGGGCGCAATCGATCGTTCCGAGCACGAGAAAGCGAGTCGTGTTTGTCGGATCATCTTCGATCGAGCGCGCCAGCACATTCAGTCTGTAGCGCTCGGAGGCTCCGGTCCCCGCGATCGCTGCCGCTTCCGCTTCCTCCGCGGCACGCCGCGCAGCCTCGCCGTTTGATGCCACCGGAACACGCTCCGCATTGGGCAAATTCTGGTTGAGCCACGCATTGCACTGGGCGAGCGACTGCGCGTGCGAGTACACTCGCCCGATCGACTTGAGGTCGGCTGCGCGCGACATCAGGTTCTGGTGCACGCGTAACTCCACTTCGCCGCAGATCCTGAGCGGTGTGAGCAACAGCAGGTCGAGCGTGCGCCCCACGGCGCCTTCGGTCGAATTCTCGACCGGAACCACGGCGAACTGCGCGGCGCCCGACTCGCATTGGCGGAAAACTTCGTCCACTGACACGCCGGGCAGCCCCTGCGCAGCCTGGCCAAACTGCTTCCGCATTGCCTGTTCGCTGAAGGTTCCTTCCGGCCCGAGAAATGCGACTCGGAGCGCAGCCTCCATTCCCCGACAGCCCGAAATGACCTCCCGGAACACGGCGGCCACGCGCTCGCCCGACAGCGGTCCCGGATTAGCCTGCGTCACGCGCCGCAGAATCTCCGCTTCCCTTTCTGGCCGGTAGGCGCTTGCGCCCGCTTTCAGCTCGCCAATGCGGCGCGCGAGCTCCGCCCGCCGATTGACCCGAGCCAGAAGCTCGTCGTCGATCGCGTCGATTTCGACGCGGAGTTTGTCGATTTCCCCCACTGCTTTCCCATCCCCGTCCGATTCGGTTGCCGCAGTTACGGCGACTTCAGCCTTCTACCTGGGAAGATAGCGCACCCCGAGCACGCCGTCGATCTGGCGCAGCTCATCGAGCGTTCGCTGCCTGACTTCGCTGTCGACGTCGACCAGCGTATACGCCATGTCCGCCCGCGACTTGTTCAGCATGTTGTGAATGTTTATTCCGCTGCTGCCCAGAACATGGGAGATCCGCGCCAGCATGTCCGGCACATTCGCATTTGCGATTGCGAGCCGATACGGGGATTCGCGCGCCATCGCTGCATCGGGAAAATTGACCGCGTTGCGCAGAATCCCGTCCTCAAGGTAGTCGCGCACCTGGTTCACGACCATCACCGCGCTGTTCTCCTCTGCTTCGCGCGTTGAAGCGCCAAGATGCGGCAGCGTCACGACACCCCGCTTGCCGAGTAATTCGAACGCCGGAAAATCACTCACGTAGTACTTCAACCGATTTGCGTCCAACGCTTTCAGTACGGCCGCGTTCTCGACCACGCCGTCGCGCGAGAAGTTGAGCAGGACTGCGCCCGGGCGCAGATGTTCAATATTGCGCGCCCCGACGATGTTGCGGGTGGAATCCAGCAGCGGCACGTGTAGCGTGACGAAGTGACTTGCCTTCAAAACCTCGTCAATCGACCCCGCTCGGCGCACACCGGAGGGTAGCCCCCATGCCGCGTCTACCGTGATCTCGGGGTCGTAGCCGAGCACATGCATGCCCAGTCGGATGGCCGCGTCCGCGACCATGCTGCCGATCTTGCCTAGACCGATCACGCCCAGCGTGTGTCCGGGCAGCTCCACGCCCGCGAATTGCTTCTTCCCGTCTTCGACCGCCCGCTCAAGGTTGACTCCTCGGGCATCGAGTGCACGCACGAACTCAAGCGCAGGCGCCAGGTTGCGCGCAGCCAGCAACATGCCGGCAAGCACGAGCTCCTTCACGGCGTTCGCGTTCGCTCCAGGTGCGTTGAATACCGGCACGCCACGCGCCGAAAGCTCGCCCACCGGGATGTTGTTGACGCCGGCGCCCGCGCGCCCGACGGCTTTCAGATTCGGGCCAAACGCAAATCCGTGCAGATCATGGGAGCGGACCAGTATCGCGTCGGGAAAGTGCGACTCCTTTACGGTGGCGTAGCGCTCCGCGGGGAGCTGCTTGAGTCCCGCCGGCGAGATCTGGTTCAGGACCAAGATCTCGGTCTTGCGCGCCGCATGCTTAGCCATGCCGCGCTTCGAATTCCTTCATGTACGCCACCAGGTGCTGGACCCCCTCGAAGGGCATCGCATTGTAGATCGAAGCACGCATGCCGCCGACCGAGCGGTGCCCCTTCAGCTGGACCATCCTCCGCTCCTCGGCGCCCTTGAGGAACTCGGCGTCCAGCTTCGGATTCGCGAGGGTAAACGGCACGTTCATGCGGGAGCGGTCGCTCTTCGCCACCGGATTACGGAAGAATCCGCTGTGGTCGAGGAAATCGTAGAGCAAATTCGCCTTGGCAAGGTTGCGCTGCTCGATGCCGGCAAGCCCGCCGGCGCGCTTGATCCATTTGAACACCAGGCCGGCAACGTAGATGGCATAAGTCGCCGGCGTGTTCAGCATCGATCCGGCGTCTGCCTGCTGCTTATAGTCCATCACGGTCGGCGTTCCTTCCCGCGCGTGCCCGATCAGTTCTTCGCGCACGATCACGATCGTGAGTCCCGCGGGGCCCACGTTCTTCTGCGCGCCTGCGTAGATCAGCCCGAACCTCGACACATCCATCGGTCTCGAGAGGATGTGCGAAGAGGCATCGGCAACAAGCGGGACACTGCCGCAATCCGGAATCCAGTTGAATTCGACTCCGCCTATCGTCTCGTTCGAGCAGTAGTGCACGTACGCCGCGTCGGCGCTCAGATTCCACGCATCTTGCGGCGGTGCGTAAGTGAAATTGCGGTCCTCAGCGCTCGCCGCAATATGCACATCGCAATATGCCCGCGCTTCCTTAGCAGCCTTCTTCGACCATTCCCCGGTCAGGATGTAGTCCGCCTTCGCCTTGCCGCCAAGCAAGTTCATGGGCACTTGCGCGAACTGTAGCGTCGCGCCGCCCTGCAGGAACAGAACCTTGTAGTTGGACGGAATGGACATCAGCTCGCGCAGGTCCTGCTCGGCTTCGTCCGCGATTGCGACGAATTCCTTGCCGCGATGGCTCATCTCCATGACGCACATGCCGGAGCCGTGCCAGTCGAGCATTTCGTCGCCGGCACGGGCGAGCACCTCCTCCGGCAGCATCGCCGGGCCGGCGCTGAAGTTGAACAGGCGGCTCATCAGTGCACAGTCTCGCCGGGCGGGACAGCGCCCGCCTCGTCGCCGCCGTCTTCTCCGCCGGACCCGTTGCCGTTTACCTGATCGTCACGCTCGTCGATGCGTTCGAGCCCCGCGAGCTTCTCGCCTTCGTCGAGCGCGATCAGCGTAACGCCCTGGGTGCTGCGGCCCTGCTCGCGGATCTGCGCCACCGCGGTTCGGATCAGGACGCCGCCCGTGGAAATCAACATCACCTCGTCGCGATCGTCCACCATCACAGCCCCAACCAGTTGGCCGTTGCGGTCCGAGGCCTGGATCGCAATCATTCCCTGCCCCCCGCGCCCGTGACGCGTGTATTCGCTCACGGCGGTGCGCTTGCCGAAGCCGTTCTCCGTCGCGGTAAGCACAGTCTGCTCCTCGTTTCTTGCCACCAGCATGCAGACAACTCGCGCACCGGCGCCCAGGCGCATGCCGCGCACGCCGGTCGCCTGGCGCCCCATCGGACGGACGTCGTCCTCGGAAAAACGGATTGCCTTGCCCTCTGTCGAGAAAAGCATCGTGTCGCAGCTGCCGTCGGTCAGCGCTGCGCCTACAAGGTAGTCTCCCTCATCGAGGTTGACCGCGATGATTCCAGATGGTCGCGGGCGCGAAAAATCCACCAATGCAGTCTTCTTCACCGTGCCTTTCGAGGTCGCCATGAACACGTAGTGCTGCTCGTCGAATTCGCGCACCGGGACGACCGCTGTGATCTTCTCGCCCTCTTCGAGCGGAAACATGTTCACGACCGGCTTGCCGCGGCTCGCGCGGCTGCCCTGCGGCACCTCGTACACCTTCAGCCAGTACAGTCGGCCGCGGCTGGAAAAGCACAGCAGGTAGTCGTGCGAATGCGCGACGAAGAGTCGCTCGATGAAGTCGTCTTCCTTGGTCGCGGCTGCCATCCTGCCGCGACCGCCGCGACGCTGCGCGCGGTAATCGGCGAGCGGCTGGGACTTTGCGTAGCCGCCGTGCGAGAAAGTCACCACCATGTCCTGTGGTGCAATCAGATCTTCGACCGAAATGTCCTCTGCAACGGTAACGATCTCGCTCTTGCGCGCATCGCCGAACTCCTGCCGCACCTTTGCCAGCTCGTCGGCGATGATGGCCACTACGCGCGCGGGCTTGTCGAGGATGTCGAGCAGGTCCGCGATCGTTTCCATGACCTCCCGATACTCATCGCGGATCTTGTCCTGCTCCAGACCCGTGAGGCGCTGCAGCCGCAGTTCCAGTATCGCCTGCGCCTGCTCCCCCGACAGGCGGTAGCCATCTTCGGCAAGGCCAAACTCGGCGCCCAGGCCCTCAGGTCGGAACTGCTCGGCGGCAGCCCTGGTCAACATCTCACGCACCAGCGGCGACTGCCAGGCCTTCGCCATCAGTTCGCGCTTGGCGTCCGCCGGCGTCGGCGCCCTCTTGATCAGCTCGATCACATCGTCAACGTTCGACAGCGCGACGGCCAAGCCCTCGAGCACGTGGCCGCGCTCGCGCGCCTTGCGCAACTCGAACACCGTGCGCCGCGTCACCACTTCGCGTCGGTGTGCGATGAACGCCTCAAGTATCGACTTCAGGTCGAGGACTTTCGGCTGTCCGTCCACCAGCGCGACCATATTCATGCCAAAGGTATCCTGTAGCTGCGTAAGCTTGTAGAGGTTATTCAGCACGACCTCCGGAATCTCGTTGCGCTTGAGCTCGATGACCACGCGCATCCCGTCCTTGTCGGACTCGTCGCGAATATCGGAAATCCCCTCGATACGCTTGTCGGTCACCAGCTCCGCGATCTTCTCCAGCAGAGATTTCTTGTTTACCTGATATGGCAGCTCGTCGACGATAATCGCCTGCCGGTCGCCCTTGCCGACGTCCTCGAAGTGCGTGCGCGCGCGCATGACTACTCGGCCACGGCCGGTACGATATCCCTCGAGCACACCGGAAACGCCGTAAATGATCCCGGCCGTCGGAAAGTCCGGCGCCGGCATCAGCTTGATCAGTTCTTCGATGGCGCACTGAGGGTGGTGCAGCACATGCAAGCAGGCATCGACCACCTCGGTCAGGTTGTGCGGCGGAATATTGGTTGCCATGCCGACGGCGATCCCGGAAGACCCGTTGACCAGGAGGTTCGGCACGCGTGTCGGCAGCACCGCCGGCTCCTGTTCCTGCCCGTCGTAGTTGGGCACGAAATCGACAGTTTCGCGGTCAATGTCGGCCAGCATTTCGTGTGCAAACTTCGTCAGCCGCACCTCGGTGTAACGGGATGCCGCCGCGTTGTCGCCGTCGATCGAACCGAAGTTCCCCTGCCCGTCGATCAGCAAATAGCGCAGGCTGAAGGGTTGCGCCATCCGCACCATCGTGTCGTAGATCGCGGCGTCGCCGTGCGGATGGTACTTGCCCATGACATCGCCCGAGACACGCGCCGACTTTTTGTAAGGGCGGTTCCAGTGGTTTCCGAGTTCGTTCATCCCGTACAAGATTCGGCGATGCACGGGTTTTAGCCCGTCGCGCACGTCCGGCAATGCACGCCCGACGATTACGCTCATCGCGTAGTCGAGATACGAGCGGCGCATCTCCTCTTCGAGGCTGACCGGGAGTGTTTCCTTGGCGAATTGATCCATGCTCGTGGAGGCGAGAAAAACGGGAAATTTTAGCATGCGGAGCGGTGCTCCTTCTCGGCTCTTGGATGGTTTTCCGACGCCGTCGCAGACGATCCAGTCGACATCTGGCGGTAGCGCCGGCGCCTTGTCTGCGCGCGCGCGCTATGCCTAGAATGCGGCCAATCGTCGGCGATGTCCGCGTGTTTGCATCGCGACAGGTCAGCCAGAACAAAAGGGGGGGGCCCGCTAGCGCGTGGCCTTTCTGTGCCAGAGACAACGACTACGCTGATCCTCCCGCGCTGGGTAGTGCCGGTCGAGCCGGAAGGCACGGTACTTGAACGGCATGCGGTGGCGGTGCGCGACGGGCTCATCGAGGCGATCTTGCCCGCTGAAGCCGCCCGGGATCGCTTTGCCCAGTATCCGGCAATCTCCCTTCCTGAGCATGCGCTGATTCCAGGGTTGGTCAACGCGCATACGCACGCGGCCATGTCGCTGATGCGCGGGATCGCAGACGATATGGCCCTGATGCGCTGGCTGCGGGAACATATCTGGCCGGCCGAGGCAAAGAACGTGTCGCCGCAGTTCGTAAGGGACGGTACTTTGCTCGCTTGCGCGGAGATGTTGCGCGGTGGCATCACCTGCTTCAACGACATGTACTTCTTTCCGGAGGCCGCTCTGGAGGCGGCGCTCGCGGCAAACATGCGCGCCTGCCTAGGCGCGATCGTTATCGATTTCCCTTCGGCGTACGCGGCCGATCCCGACGACTACTTGCGCAAGGGCCTCGCGCTGCGCGATCGCTACGCGGACCAGCCGTTGCTCAGCTTTTGCCTGGCGCCGCACGCGCCATACACGGTTTCCGACGAGAGTTTTGCCAAGGTCGCGAAGCTCGCGGCAGAGCTGGACCTCCCGGTGCATATGCATGTGCACGAAACCGCAGAAGAGGTTTCGCGCTCCGAAATCGAGCATGGTGCTCGGCCGCTCGAACGACTACGTCGATTGGGATTGCTCGGTCCCGGCCTCATCGCCGTGCACGCGGTGCACGTCTCGGAGGCCGAAATTGCGCTGCTCGCCCGCCACGGCTGCTCCGTCGCGCATTGCCCATCATCCAACCTGAAACTCGCAAGCGGCTTCGCCCCGGTCAACGCGCTTCTCAAGGCTGGCGTCAACGTCGCTCTCGGCACCGATGGTGCGGCAAGCAACAACCGCCTCGACATGTTCCAGGAGATGCGTACCGCCGCATTACTCGCGAAGGCGGTGGCGAGCGATGCGGAGGCAATGCCGGCCCACGCCGCATTGCGCGCCGCGACGCTTGGTGGCGCGGCGGCGCTTGGGCTGGAATCGAGGATCGGATCGATCGTTAGAGGCAAGGAAGCCGATTTTGCCGCAATCCGTCTCAGCGGGCCGGAGCTACGGCCATGCTACGACGTCGTATCGCATCTCGTTTACGCCGCCGGCCGCGAACAGGTCACCCACGTTTGGGTCGCGGGACGACTCGTCATGAGCGACAGGACGCTACAGGGGGAACGCGCTTTCGCGGGTTTGGACACGAGGTGCGAAATGTGGCAAAATGCACTGTCCTCAAATTAGGACTTCCGCCCTTGAGCCCCCACGCGCGGGCTCCATTAAGACCTTGTAAATTAAGCCTGTTTTAAGTAAGACGCTGCACACTTGCTGTGCTTGGCGCTGCGATCCCAGCCCGCACATACCGGAGACCCCCCAATGACCAAGAAGATATGGATGTTGATTGCCGTCGCCGCTGGCCTGGCCCTGTCTGCGACATCGTTCGATGCCGCCGCCCAATCGGATAACGGCTACTGGACCTCGTCCGCCGCCGGCGGGATTGTCTGGAAGGACAGCGCCGGCCTGTGCTGGCGCTCGGGTTACTGGACGCCCGCCATGGCGACCGCTGAATGCGATCCCGAGCTGGTGAAGAAGCCCGAAGCGAAGCCCATGGCTGCTCCGGCAGCGGCGCCCACCCCGGCACCCGCCCCGGCACCCATGGCCGCGCCGGCACCCGCGCCTGCCCCCGCGCCGATGCCCGCGCCCGCGCCGGTTCCGCAGAAGGTCACGCTCAAGTCCGACGTGTTGTTCAACTTCAATAAGTCGGACCTCACGCCGGCGGACAGAGCGAAGATGGACGATCTGGCGAGCAAGATCTCGGCAATGAATCTCGAGGTCGTGATTGCCATTGGCCATACGGACCCGCTTGGCAGCTCAGCGTACAACCAGAAGCTCTCCGTGCGCCGCGCCGACTCCGTGAAGTCCCTCCTGGTGTCGAAGGGTGTCGATGCCAACCGGATCTATACTGAGGGCAAGGGCGAGAGCCAGCAAGTGAAGGCCTGTCCGAAGAACCTGAGCAGACCAGCCATGATCAAGTGCCTTGCGCCAAACCGCCGGGTCGAGATCGAGGTGGTCGGCACGCAGTCCAACTGACGCCAAAGCCAGGAGAAAAGGCCCTGCACGTGCAGGGCTTTTTTTTGCCGGCAGGACCCGGCATGCTAACCGTCTCCCCCGATTTCGACCCCGATTTGAGATGAGCGCAAGTCCGAACGTCGATCCGGCAGAGCTGGAGAAATTCAGCGAGCTCGCGCATCGCTGGTGGGATCCCGCGAGCGAGTTTCGGCCGTTGCACGAAATCAACCCGCTACGTCTGGAATGGATTGACCGACACGCGCGACTATCCGGCAAGGCCGTCCTGGACGTCGGCTGCGGCGGAGGGATCCTAGCCGAGGCGATGGCCAGCCGGGGCGCGCGAGTCACCGGAATCGATCTCGCAGACAAAGCCCTCAAGGTCGCACAGCTTCACCTGCGCGAGAGCATGCTTTCGGTGCACTACGAGATTTCGTCCGCCGAGGAATACGCGCAAACGCGCGCCGGAGCCTTCGACGTCGTGACCTGCATGGAAATGCTGGAGCACGTGCCTGATCCCGCAAGTACCGTTGCGGCCTGCGCACGGATGACCGCGCCGGGCGGTCAGGCATTCTTCTCGACCATCAACCGTAACCCCAAGTCATACCTGTTTGCGGTCGTGGGCGCCGAATACGTTCTCAAGCTGCTGCCGAAGGGCACGCATGACTACGCGAGGTTCATCAAGCCGCACGAGCTCGCACAATGGTGTCGCGACGCCGGACTCGTCCCCGGGGAAGTGGTCGGTATGACGTATAACCCGTTCACCCGTCGCTACGCGCTGGGCGGCGATTGCAGCGTGAACTACCTGCTTCGCTGCGCGCGCAATGATTGAGGCCGCAGCGCGGCACGGAACCCGTGCCGTCCTGTTCGACTTCGACGGCACGCTCGCGGATACCGCCGCGGACCTGGGCGCTGCGCTCAACCGGCTGCGTGCCGAGCGCGGACTGCCTGCGATGTCGGTCGCCGAGGTTCGCCCCCATGCCTCAAGCGGCGCGCGTGGACTGCTCCGCGTGGGGTTGGGTCTGGTTCCCGGAGACCAAGCGTACGAGGACACGCGCGAGGCGTTCCTGGCGCACTACAGCGCGCACTTGTGCGTTCATACCAGACTATTCCCCGGTATCACAGATCTGATCGGCGAACTCGGCACACGCCGTGTGGCCTGGGGAATCGTTACCAACAAGGCCGCCCGCTTCACCGCACCCCTGGTCTCGGCGCTGGGGATCGCTCCCGCCTGTGTGGTCTGCGGCGATACGACGCCGCACTCCAAGCCGCATCCCGCACCGCTGTTGCACGCCGCAAGCGTACTCGCGCGTGCGCCCGGAGAATGCTGTTACGTCGGCGATGATCTTCGCGACGTTCAGGCTGCGCGCGCCGCCGGCATGCGGTCAATCGCGGTGGAATACGGCTACCACGGAGTCGACAACGGCGGCCCGCGCGGCTGGGGCGCCGACGCGGTAATCGCTCATCCCATGGACCTTATCGCGCAGCTGTGACCGCGCCTCGGCGACTTGAATATCGCAGCCACGCCCCGATATGGGATAATGCGGCGCGCATTGACGACAACGGGGGCGACTTGGTCTCGACGTGGGTCGCGAAGCAGCGCAGGGCATGCCGAGGACCAGTTCCCTCGTAAATCCAGCTGGAAATCTACAAACGCCAACGACGAGCGTTTCGCTCTAGCCGCCTAACACCGGCTAGACGCTGCACTAGCTTGCTGATGGGCTAGGCCTCGAAAGAGGTGCAGCGTCATTTACATCAGCCTCTCTGCGCGGTCTGGTCGCTTGGCCGCGTGGATCCGTCGAAGCGACTGGCCAAGCGCCAGCCTGCCGGCCGGCGGGCGCGAGGCGAGATCCAAATGACCAGGCTAAGCATGTAGTCCTGACTGTGTAGGGCTTGCGGACGCGGGTTCGATTCCCGCCGCCTCCACCACTCGTTGGCCGCCGGCATGACGGCTGACACAATTTCACGCGCGGCCGAATCCTTGCCGCGCCCGCGTTCCCAGGCGCGCCGCGGACAATGGGATAAGCGCTTCGAACACCGAGGAATTTCTTCATTGCGTTGACGAGTAAGACGTGGCAGGTTTTCGTCTTAACGGGGGAAATGACGGCACCGCAATGGCGCCAAACGACAATTCGGTTGAATCGAGCGACCGCCTGCTCAGCTACCTCGAGCATCGGACAGGCCGTAACCTCAGGTCACGGGACGCCATAGATGAATATGTCGCGATAGTCGGCGCTTCGCCGAGCGGTGCTTCGGCAAGTCTGCGCGATCCCAGCCTGCGCATAACGGCCGGCCTGGGCGTACTGGCGCTGATGTTCCTGTTCTATTACTTCATGGATGTCGGACTGCAGATCTCGTCCCTTCACTCCGCGGTCCTGACGCCCGCGACGATCTCTTCTCCTCTCGATCACCGGCAGGACAGGGGCGAGCGCGCCCAGTCGACAGGCGAAGCGACGATCTTCACTTAGAACTCGTATTCGATCTGCATCCTGAAGGTGGTGTTCGGCGCACCGGTAGATGCCTTCAGCAGCAGCGCGGCGTTGTACCGGATTGCCTTGTGCATCCCGACCGGGAGCTTGCCGAACACCGCGGGGCCGAAACGATGCGACTGCTGATTCGCCGGATCCCAGTCGTCCCAGGCACCCACGTCGCCGAAGCCCTGCAAGCCGTACTCGAACGCCTCGGTCCAGCGATACTTCGCCTGCCACTGGTAGCCAAACTGCATCGGTCCGCTCGCGGCCGCGCGGTAGTTCCGCCCGAAAAGAAGGTTGCCGTTGAGCTGAACCTTGCCGAACTCGGTCTGAAATAAGGGCCCGAATCTAACTTCGTATCCTTCGTCGTGATCCTGCGGTCGCTCCAGCTCGACGACGAACCCGACATCGACCGGATACTCGCCCGTTTCGGTCAGCTGGAACTTGTTTTCCCATTCCCAGGCGTCGAAGTGCGTCGGTCCCGAGCCCTGACTCTCGTACTTGGCATAGAACTCGGTAAACCAGTGCGGCCTCGCACCGTAGCCGAATCCGATCGATGCGGCACTCTCCTGGTCGGCGCCGTGCGTATTTGCCCTGCCGGCCTTGAAGTCGATCTCGCGCTCTCCGTATTCGACGGCGGGCGTATAGACGTAGTCTGCCGGCCCCGCGGCGCACAGCCGGGAAAGCATCAGGGCGGCGGCCCCGAGGGTAAAGACGATGCTTCGCTTCATTCGGTGCTCCGGATCGTGTTTCACTCGGCGATGACCACGCCGGTCGTAGTTTTCGGGTGAAAGTCACCGAAAAACGGATACCGCCCCGGCTCAAGCGGGCCGATGTAGACGGTGCCGCTCGAATTCCCGGGAATGAGCTTCTCGCGGTGCAGCTCGTAGCTCTCGAACTCCTCGGCTTCGGGGTCCTGATTGACGATCGTGAGCCGAACCCGCTTGCCGGCCGGGACGCGGAGCTCGGCGGGCTCGAAGCGGTGCTCGTGGATCGAGAGGCGGAATTCGCTATCCGCTGCGGCGCAGACGGTGGGGGCGAACAGCAGGGCGATCAGGAATTTGCGCATGGGGACTGAATATAAACAATAATCATTCTCACTACAAGCCTGAAAGGGTCCAAAGATATCCCGCTAATTTTAAAGGGGTTTAGGTTCGCCTAGGGCGAACCCTTGGGCAAACTCGATGTTCAGCAACGAAAGCATGCCGAGCGCTTCGATCCGTTCCACCGACTCGGCGATCATCTTCATTCCGAGCGCGCGGCAGGTCTCCCCAAGTCCGCGCAGCCTCTCCAGCGCGTCGGGATTCGGTTCGGCGCGCAGCGCGCTGGCCCCATTGACCTTCAGGTAGCGCACCCCGGCCTCGTACAAGCGCCTGATCTCCTCGCCATCGCGGGACACACCGGACACGGCCACCGTGCAGCCGAGCGCGGTGAGAGCGGATACCGCGGCGTTGAATTCCGCCGGTCGCTGCGCGGTCTCATCGAGCGCAATCTCGAGCATCAGTCGCTGCGCCAGATCGGTCGCCCCGCCAAGCTCCGCAGCGACGAAGTCCGGGAACGTCGCGTCGACGAGGGCCTCGGCGGAAAGGTTGATGCTGAAGCGCGGCGCGCCACCGCCTTCTCGCGCGACTCCGCGCAGCTTTCGGATCGCGGTCGAGACGACCCACCTGTCCAGCAGCGTCATCAATCCGGCATCACGCAGCACCGGGATGAAGGACCCGGGCGGAAGCAACCCCTCCTCTTCATCGCGGAATCTCACCAGTACCTCGAAGAAGCGCTGCTCGGCCCCTGGCGCGTCCACCTGCACGATCGGCTGGCAATACAGAAGAAAGCGGTCGCGCGTCAGAGCGCTGGTCAGATAGGCCGCAGCGGCCTCGCGGTCAAATGAACTTTCCGTCATCCTTCGTTCCCGGCAAGTGCACTATTTCCCCTCCTGTGCCGGACTATACCGCGTTCGGCGAGGCGACGAGCGCGCCGACGCTGATCCAGATCAAATCACGCGCGACGGCTCAGTCGGTCAACCCCGCGTTCGAGCGCATCGAGCAATGCATCGAGTTGCGCGGGCTCCAAATGGTCGATGCCGCCCGCCTCGCGGCGTCCACCGCCGC
>JBAUTD010000149.1:0-1861 GCA_049582045.1 Burkholderiales bacterium | reverse complement strand
GCCAGCGCCTGTTTGGGCGCGCCGGACTTGTCGAACAGCTCGCGCGGGCGGTAGCTCTTCATCCAGCGCTCGAGCAGACGCAGGCGGTCGGGGTGGCCGGCGACAGCGCCGAAGGGCACCTGGTGCGAGCGGAAAGTCCCTTCCAGCTTCTTGCCGTCGAGCTCGCGCGGGCCGGTCCAGCCCTTGGGCGAGACGAGCACCAGCATCGGCCAGCGCGGGCGCTCGACCGGGCCGCGCGCATTGCGCGCCCGGGACTGAATTTTTTCAATTTTAAGCAATACGCGATCAAGTGCGGCCGCCATCGCGCGGTGCGCGGCACGGTGGTCGCGCCCGTTGCCGACGTCGACGTAGACCGGGCGCCAGCCGCAGCCCTCTAGCAGCGAGGTGAGCTCGCTGCGCGGGATGCGCGCGAGCACCGTGGGCCCGGCGATCTTGTAGCCGTTCAGGTGCAGGATCGGCAGCACCGCGCCGTCGCGGCGCGGATTGAGGAACTTGTTCGACTGCCAGCTGGTGGCGAGCGGCCCGGTCTCGGCCTCGCCGTCGCCGACCACGCAGGCCACCAGCAGCCCGGGGTGGTCGAACGCGGCGCCGAAGGCGTGCGACAGGCAATAGCCCAGCTCGCCGCCCTCGTGAATCGAGCCCGGGGTTTCGGGCGCGACGTGGCTCGGGATCCCGCCCGGAAAGGAGAACTGTTTGAACAGGCGCTGCATGCCCTCGGCGTCGCGCGCGATATCCGGATAGATCTCGCTGTAGGTGCCTTCGAGCCAGGCATTGGCCACCAGCGCCGGCCCGCCGTGCCCGGGGCCGGTGACGAACAGCACCTGTTCCAGGCCGTGCGCGAGGATCGCGCGGTTCAGGTGCGCGTAGAGGAAGTTGAGCCCCGGGGTGGTGCCCCAGTGCCCGAGCAGGCGCGGCTTGACGTGCTCGACGCGCAAGGCGCGCTCGAGCAGCGGGTTGTCGTAGAGGTAGATCTGCCCGACGGACAGGTAGTTCGCCGCGCGCCACCAGGCGTCGACGCGCTCGAGCCAGTCGCGCGGCAGGGCGGATGCGGTTTTCACTTCTGTCTCGGCCACCAGCGCTCGATCCGGTTCGCGGCCCATTCCTTGCCGCCCAGGCCGAAAGCGAGCGCGAGCGCGAACACCACCCCGGCCAGGATGACGAGGAAGCTCTCGCGGATGATGTCGCCGCCGATATCGACCTGGTCGAGCGCGATCAGCACCACGAAGGCGACGATCGCGTACTGCGCGAGCTTGCCGAGCAGGTCGGCGTCCTGGATGCCGACGTTGCGGCAGTAGGCGATGATCGCGCTCGCGACAAAGCGCGCGAAGTAGGCGCCGAAAGCGAGGATCAGCAGCGCGGCGATCACCTTCGGCACGAACAGCATCGCCACCCGCAGCAGGTCGGTGATGTAGGTCAGGCCCAGGCCGTTGAAGGCGATGATCAGCCCGGCGAGAATCACCAGCCAGTACGCGAGCAGCCCGAAGATGTCGGTGGTGTCGGACTCGATCCCGCCCTGCTTGAGGAAGCCGTCCATTCCGGCGCGCTCGGTGAGCACGTTGAAGTTGATCGCGCGCAGGCCGCGCACCACGGCGAATCTGGCCACCTTGGCTAGCAGCCAGCCCGCGATCAGCACTGCGACCGCGAGCGCGAGGCGCGGCAGGAAGGTGCCGATCTGGGTCAGGAATGCGCGCACCGGCTCCAGCATCACGTTGACGTTGTCCATGGTCGTTCCCCCTCGGTGTCAGCCGGCCAGCGCCAGGATGCCCAGCAGCGGCGTGCGGACCCAGCCCGGCCGGTTGTTGATCTCGTAGCGCAGCTCGTAGAGCGCCTTCTCGAGCTCGAACAGCTCGAGCAGCCCGCG
>JBAUTD010000148.1:0-2181 GCA_049582045.1 Burkholderiales bacterium | reverse complement strand
GCGAAGGGCAGCGCGGCGGTGGCCGCAGTCAGCGCGGCGACGGATAGGCGGGCGAGGGATCGTCTCATGAGGAGTCCTTGCATTTGTCGGTACGCTGACGCGCGTCGCTGCGCGCGCCCGCTTCCCTAGTGACCGCTCATGCGCATGATCGTTCGCGCCGCGCCGCGGACCTCAATCCTCGAGCAGCAGCCGGTTTACGCGCTTGACGAACGCGGCCGGGTCCTCGAGCTGGCCGCCCTCGGCGAGCAGCGCCTGATCGAACAGCAGATTGGCCCAGTCCGCGATCCGCGCCTCGTCGGCGGCCATGCGCGCCACCAGCGGATGCGAAGGGTTGAGCTCGAGGATCGGCGGCGAGGCCGGCGCCTTTTGCCCGGCGGCCTTGAGCAGGCGCTGGAGGTGGCCGCTCAGGTCGTGCTCGTCGGCCACCAGGCAGGAGGGCGAGTCGGTCAGGCGCAGCGTCACGCGCACCTCCTTCACCCGCTCGCCGAGCGCCGCCTTGACCTTGTCGACGAGTTCCTTGTGCGCCTCGGTGGTCTTTTCCTGCGCGGCCTTCTCGTCGGCGTCGGCGAGCGCGCCCAGGTCGAGCCCGCCGCGCGCGACCGACGCGAGCGCCTTGCCCTCGTACTCGGTCAGGAACCCGAGCATCCATTCGTCGACCCGATCGGCGAGCAGCAGCACCTCGATGCCCTTTTTCCTGAAGATCTCCAGGTGCGGGCTCGAGCGCGCCGCGTCGAAGCTGTCGGCTGTGACGTAATAGATCTTCTCCTGGCCCGGTTTCATGCGCGAAACGTAGTCGGCGAGCGAAACGGCCTGCTCGGCGGATTCGGTGCTGGAAAAGCGCAGCAGTCTGGCCAGCGCGTCGCGGTTGGCGTGGTCCTCGCCCAGGCCTTCCTTCAGCACCTGGCCGAACTCGGTCCAGAACGCGGCGTACTTGTCCTTCCGGTTCTCGGCCAGGTCCTGAAGCAGCGCGAGCACGCGCTTGGTCGATCCCTCGCGGATCGATTTGACGTCGCGCGATTCCTGCAGGATCTCGCGCGAGACGTTCAGCGGCAGGTCGGCCGAGTCGATCACGCCGCGCACGAAGCGCAGGTACGCAGGCAGCAGCTGCTCGGCGTCGTCCATGATGAATACGCGCCGCACGTACAGCCGCACGCCGCGGCGCTGATTGCGGTCCCAGAGGTCGAACGGCGCGCGCTCGGGGATGTACAGTAGCTGGGTGTACTCGGTGCGGCCCTCGACCCGGTTGTGGGTCCAGGCCAGGGGCTCGCCGAAGTCGTGCGAGACGTGCTTGTAGAAGGCCTTGTACTGCTCCTCCGAGATCTCGCTCTTGGGCCGCGCCCACAGGGCGCTCGCCTGGTTGACCGTCTCCCACTCGCCGCCGTCCTTCTTCATCCTGATCGGCAGCGAAATGTGGTCCGAGTAGCGGGTGACGATCTCGCGCAGCTTCCAGTCCGAGAGCAGCTCGTCCTCGCCCTCGCGCAGGTGCAGCGTGACGTCGGTGCCGGGCGCGTCGCGCTCGGCGGGCTCGACGCTGAACTCGCCCTCGCCGTCGCTTTCCCAGCGCACCGCCTCCGAGGCCGGCAGGCCGGCGCGGCGGGTGAGCACCGCGACCCGGTCGGCGACGATGAACGAGGAATAGAACCCCACGCCGAACTGGCCGATCAGCTGCGCGTCCTTTTGCGCCTCGCCCGACAGGCTGGCGAGGAATTCGCGCGTGCCCGAGCGCGCGATGGTGCCCAGGTGCTCGACCGCCTCGTCGCGCGACATGCCGATGCCGTCGTCGGACACCGTGACGGTGCGCGCGTCCTTGTCGAAGGAAATCCGAATCGCGGGCTCGGCGCGGCCCTCGAGCAGCTCGGGTTTCGCGATCGCCTCGAAGCGCAGCTTGTCGCAGGCGTCCGACGCATTGCTCACCAGCTCGCGCAGGAAGATCTCCTTGTTGCTGTACAGCGAATGCACCATCAGGCGCAGCAGCTGCTTCACCTCGGCCTGGAATCCGAGGGTCTCCTTCTTGTTTTCCGGTGCTCCCATGACTGCCTCCTGCAAGAAATCGCGGCGCGTATGATAAATTGAATCATGCCCTCCGGAATTCAAGTCAAACGCGTCGCCGGCGCCCTCGGCGCCGAGGTGAGCGGGGTCGACCTCTCGCGGCCGCTGCCGGCCGGGGTCGCCGCCGAGCTG
>JBAUTD010000147.1:0-1653 GCA_049582045.1 Burkholderiales bacterium | reverse complement strand
CCTCGTGCCCCCAGCGCTGGACGCGCTCGCCGTGCTTGCCGCGCAGCACGTCGATCAAGTGCACCGCGCCGAAGCGCTGCCCGGTGCGGTAGATCGCCGACAGCGCCTTGCGCGCGGCATCGGTCGCGTCCCAGGTCTGCGGCGGCTCGAGGCAGGTGTCGCAATTGCCACAGGGTCCGCTTTGCTCGCCGAAATAGGCCAGCAGGCGCACCCGCCGGCAGCCCGCGGTCTCACACAGACCCAGCAGCGCGTCCAGCTTCGCGCTGGAGACGCGCTTGTAGTCCTCGCTCGCCTCCGACAGCTCGATCAGCCGGCGCTGCTGCACCACGTCCGCCAGGCCGTAGGCCATCCAGGCGTCGGCGGGCAGTCCGTCGCGGCCGGCGCGCCCGGTCTCCTGGTAGTAGCCCTCGATGCTCTTGGGCAAATCGAGGTGGGCGACGAAGCGCACGTCGGGCTTGTCGATCCCCATGCCGAAGGCGATCGTCGCCACCATGATGATTCCGTCCTCGCGCTGGAAGCGCGCCTGGTGCTCGGCGCGCGCGGCGCCCGTCATGCCCGCGTGGTAGGGCAGCGCTGCAAGCCCCTGCGCCGCGAGCCAGGCAGCGGTCTCGTCGACCTTGCGCCGCGACAGGCAGTACACGATCCCGGCCTCGCCCGGGTGCTCCTCGCGGATGAACGCCAGCAGCTGCGCGCGCGGGTCGACCTTGTCGACGATCGCGTAGCGGATGTTGGGCCGATCGAAGCTCGACACGAACACGCGCGCCTGCTCGAGCGCGAGGCGGGTGACGATCTCGGCGCGCGTTTGCGGGTCGGCGGTGGCGGTGAGCGCGATGCGCGGCACCTGCGGGAAGCGCTCGTGCAGCAGCGACAGCTGCAGATACTCCGGACGGAAGTCGTGACCCCATTGCGACACGCAGTGCGCCTCGTCGATCGCAAGCAGAGCGATGCGGCTGCGCCCGAGCAGCTCCAGGCAGCGCGGCGTGAGCACTCGCTCGGGCGCGACGTACAGCAGGTCGAGCTCGCCCGCGACCAGTGCGCGCTCCACCTCGCGCGCGCTCGCTGCGTCCAGGGTCGAGTTGAGGAACGCCGCGCGCACCCCGAGCTGCCTGAGCGCCGCCACCTGGTCCTGCATCAGGGCGATGAGCGGCGAGACCACGATCCCGGTGCCGAGACGAAGCAGCGAGGGCACCTGGTAGCACAGGGACTTGCCGCCGCCGGTGGGCATCAGCACCAGGGCGTCGCCGCCGCCGGCGACCTGCGCGACGATTTCTTCCTGCGCGCCGCGGAAGTCGGTGTGGCCGAAGGTTCGGCGCAGAACAGCGAGCGCCTCGGCCCCGCGGTGCTCAGCTGCCATAAACCCGCTTGAGCACCTCGTCGCGCATGTCGAAACTGTGCGCCGCGTCGGGAAAAGTGCCGTCGCGCACCTCGGCGGCGTAGCGCGCGATCGCGTCGCGGATCAGGCTGCCCGCCTCCGCGTAGCGCTTGGCGAATTTCGGCGCGAAACCGGAGAACAGGCCGACCAGGTCGTGGAACACCAGCACCTGGCCGTCGCAGTGCGCTCCCGCGCCGATGCCGATGGTCGGCACCCCGATCGATTGCGTGATCGCGCGCGCAAGCGGCGCCGGCACCATCTCGAGCACGACGCCCCAGCAG
>JBAUTD010000146.1:0-1823 GCA_049582045.1 Burkholderiales bacterium | reverse complement strand
GCGCAGCGCATTGAAGAACCGGCCGCAGCCGTGCGTATGGCGCCAGCGCTCGGCATGGACACCTTTTATATTGTCTCGCTGGTAGAGGTAGTCGGCCCATTGCTGATCCGAGCAGGCGCGCGGATCGCTGGGACGGGCAACGTGAGCCTGGCCGCCGTACACAAATTCCGGCTCGGGGCGCTCGCCACAATAGGGACAGTTGATCAACAGCATGCAGGTACGCTCTAGTGGGCGACCGCGGCGGCGGCGGCCTCGTCGATCAGCTCGCCGTCACGGAATCGTTCAATGGTGAAGGGGGCGTTGATGGGGTGCGGGGCATCGTTCGCGACCGTCCA
This sequence comes from Burkholderiales bacterium, assembly GCA_049582045.1. Taxonomy (GTDB): domain Bacteria; phylum Pseudomonadota; class Gammaproteobacteria; order Burkholderiales; family SG8-39; genus DAHVFK01. Next base: position 1,488 of record JBAUTD010000146.1, on the reverse strand, counting down.
GGCCAGCAGGTGTCCGGCGCCCGGGGTGGCCTTGAAGCCACCGGTGCCCCAGCCGCAGTTGACGTACAGTCCGGGCACCGGCGTCTTGGCGATGATCGGCGATCGGTCGGGCGTCACATCGACGATGCCCCCCCAGTTGCGCAGCATGCGCAGCCGGCGAAACATCGGAAATAGCTCGCAGATGGCCTCCAGAGCGTGCCGGCTGATGTGCAGCCCGCCGCGCTGGGTATAGGAGGTGTAGGCGTCAGTGCCGGCGCCGATCACCATCTCGCCCTTGTCCGACTGACTGATGTAGGCGTGGATGGTGTTCGACATCACGACGCACGGAAAGATCGGCTTGACCGGTTCGGAAACCAGCGCCTGCAGAGGATAGCTCTCGAGCGGCATCCGCACGTCGACCATGCGCATGAGCACGCTGGTGTGTCCGGCGGCCGAAACGCCGATGCGCGGCGCTCGGATCACCCCGCGGCTGGTCTCGATGCCGGCCACCGCGCCATTACCGTCGCGCAGGAATCCGGTGACCTCGCAGTTCTCGATGATGTCGACGCCGAGCGCATCAGCGGCGCGGGCGAACCCCCAGGCCACTGCGTCATGGCGGGCAGTGCCGCCGCGCGCCTGGAACGCCGCTCCCATCACCGGAAAGCGGATGTCGTCGGTCTTCAAGAGCGGGCAGATGCGCCGCGCTTCCTCGGGAGTCAGCCATTCATTGTCGACGCCGTTCGCGCGGTTGGCATAAATGTGCCGCTTGGCCACCTGCACGTCGTGCACGGTGTGCGCAAGCATCATCACGCCGCGCTGGGAGAACATCACGTTGTAATTGAGCTCCTGAGAGAGAGTCTCCCAGAGCTTCACCGAGTGGTCATAGAGCGCAGCACTCTCGTCGAAGAGGTAATTGGAGCGGATGATGGTCGTGTTCCGGCCGGTATTGCCTCCGCCGATCCAGCCTTTTTCCACCACGGCGACCCGCTTCAGCCCGTGCTCGCTGGCCAGATAGTAGGCGGCGCCAAGACCGTGGCCGCCGCCGCCGACGATGATGGCGTCATAAGCGGCCTTGGGCTCGGCGCGGCGCCACTGCGGCTGCCAGCCGCGCTGACCGGAGAGGCCTCGTCGCAGCAGCGTCAGGCCGGAAAAGCGTTGCATGATGTGTCCTTGTGCGGACGATGGTTGACCGATCGCGCGAATCATGCCGCGCGGGGCGCGCGGACTACGAGCATGCGCTCGCCGACTCGCTTGAACAGAGGCGACATACGCGGTAGCTTTGCGTCGTCGATCCCGTCAAGCTGGCGGCGCCGCAGAGCGCCACGGAAGCGGCGGGCGGACGGTTATGGATAAGTGCATGCCGCAAAACGGTCATCCGGGTGGGTGGCCTGACGTTCATACTAGTGCCAGCTCGACCCGGGCCGTCCGAAAACCGTGGGGAGTCCCTTTGCAAACGCAATCAAGTTCCGCGCCGCGGGCCCGACGTCCGAATGCGCGCGATGCCAAAAG
>JBAUTD010000145.1:0-1565 GCA_049582045.1 Burkholderiales bacterium | reverse complement strand
GGGCTGGATCGCGGGCGCCTCGCCCTACTGGCTCGGCGCGCGCATCGGCGTGCACGACGCCTACGCCTTCACCCTGCTGCGCTGGGGCGGCTACGCCGGCATCGACCCGGCGTCGCTGCCCGCCTACCGCGCCTACGTCGAGCGCGTGATGCAGGCGGCGCCCGTCGCGGCGGCGATCGCGCGCGAGCGCATCGGGCTGGACACCTACAAGGCAGCCTGAAGCGCCGTGCTGATCGACTTCTTCCTCAAGCTGAAGAGCCACCGGCTGCCGGTGTCGATCAAGGAGTACCTGACCCTGCTCGAGGCGATGGGCAAGGGCGTGATCGGCCCGTCGGTGGACGATTTCTACTACCTGTCGCGCGCGGCGCTGGTGAAGGACGAGGCGAACTTCGACAAGTTCGACCGCGCCTTCGGCGAGTTCTGGCAGGGCGTGGAGACGATCCCCGGCATCGAGGCGCAGATCCCGCTCGAGTGGCTGCTCAAGCAGGTCGAGCTCACGCTCAGCGAGGAGGAGAAGAAGCAGATCGAGGCCCTCGGCGGCTGGGAAAAGCTGATGGAGACGCTGAAACAGCGGCTCGAAGAACAGAAAGGACGCCACCAGGGCGGCAGCAAGTGGATCGGCACCGGCGGCACCTCGCCCTTCGGCGCCTACGGCTACAACCCCGAGGGCATCCGCATCGGCCAGGACAAGAGCCGCAACCGCAGCGCGGTCAAGGTGTGGGACCAGCGCGAGTACCGCAACCTGGACGACCAGGTCGAGCTCGGCACGCGCAACATCAAGGTCGCGCTGCGGCGCCTGCGCAAGTTCGCGCGCGAAGGCGCGCCGGACGAGTTCGACCTGGAGAACACGATCGCGCAGACCGCGCGCAAGGCCTATCTCGACATCCACATGCGGCCCGAGCGCCACAACACGGTCAAGGTGCTGATGCTGCTCGACATCGGCGGCACGATGGACGACCACGTGAAGATGTGCGAGGAGCTGTTCTCGGCCTCCAAGACCGAGTTCAAGCACTTCGAGCACTACTACTTCCACAACTGCCTGTACGACTTCGTGTGGAAGGACAACCGCCGGCGCCACGCCGAGCGCACGCGCACCTGGGACCTGCTGCACAAGTACGGCAACGACTACAAGGTGATCTTCGTCGGCGACGCGACCATGAGCCCGTACGAGATCCTGCAGCCTGGCGGCTCGGTCGAGTATTTCAACGAGGAGCCGGGCGCGTTGTGGATCAAGCGCGTGACCGACATCTACTCCAAGTGCATCTGGCTCAACCCCGAGCCGGAGGAGATCTGGGCCTACCGCCAGTCGATCCAGGTGATGAAGGAGCTGATGGGCAATCGCATGTACCCCACCACCATCGCCGGCCTGGAGCGCGCGATGAAGGCGCTGGCCAAGTAGCCTAGTGCGCCGCAGCGACCCGGTTGCGCCCGGCGCGCTTGGCCTCGTACAGCGCCGCGTCGGCGCGATTGATGAGCTGCTCGACGGCCTCGCCCTCGCGGTACTCGGCCAGACCGGCGGAAATCGTCAACTTCAGGCCGGGAGCGATCGCCGACCAGTCGTGCGC
>JBAUTD010000144.1:0-3093 GCA_049582045.1 Burkholderiales bacterium | reverse complement strand
ACTCGTGCCGTGCCAGCAGCAGCGTGCTCGCCAGGATCACGGCGCCGCCGAGCACGGTCGCGCCGGCCGGCACGCTGCCGAACACGAGGAATCCGAGAATCGCGGCCCACACCAGCTCGAGGAACTTGACCGTCTGGACCGCCGAAATGTCTGCCACGCGGAACGCGCGCATCATGCAGTAGTGACCGCCCGCGCCGAAGAAGCCGCAGGCCACGAACAGCACCCACTGAAGCGCGTCCGGCGGCGTCCAGCGCGGCAGCGCGAGCGGCGCGAGCAGCACCACTACCCAAAGGTGCTGCCACAATACGATCACCTCCGAGCGCTCGCGCCCGGCGAGCGCCTTCGCCACCAGGTAGGAGCCGGCGAAGACGGGCTGCGAGGCGAGCATCAGCAGCATGCCGAGCGAGACGCCGGCGAAGCCGGCGCCCGAGCCCGGCTTGAGAACCAGCAGCACGCCGCCGAAGCCCACCAGCACCGCGGCCCAGCGCGCCCCCGTCATACGCTCGCCGAGGAACAGCACCGCACCGAGGCAGATGAAGATCGGGCCGCTGAACGCGATCGCCGTGAGCTCGGTCAGCCCCACCATCGGCAGAGCGGCGAACCACAGGATCATGCCCCCGGCGTGGAACAGCCCGCGAACGAACTGCAGCCGTGGCGCGCGCGGCCAGAGTTCACGCGGGCCGAGACGCAAGGTCGCCGCCCCGATCACCGCCGCGCCGATCGCATAGCGCAGCAGACCCACCAGCCAGGGATCGAGCTGGCCGGCGAGGCGCTTCATCATCGTATTGAGCACGATGAACAGCACGCCGGCAAGCATCATCCAGAGCATGCCGCGCACGGTCGCGGCGGGAGCTCGGCGCGGCTGCAAGCCGATCAGCCGTTCAGGCTGCGCTTGTCGACGGCGAGCGCGGCCTCGCGCATCACTTCCGACATCGACGGATGCGCGTGGCAGATGCGCGCCAGGTCCTCGGAGCTCGCGCCGAACTCCATCGCCACCACCGCCTCGGCAATCAGCTCCGAGGCCTGGCCGCCGATCACGTGCACGCCCAGGATACGATCGGTCTTGGCGTCGGCGAGCATCTTGATGAAGCCCTCCGGCTCGTCGCGCCCGAGCGCACGGCCGTTGTACGCAAAGGGGAATTTGCCGGAGCGGTAGGCGACGCCTTCTTCCTTCAGCTGGCGCTCGGTCTTGCCGACCCAGGCGATCTCGGGCGCGGTGTACATCACCCAGGGAATGGCGTCGTAGTTCACGTGCCCGCGCTGGCCGGCGATGATCTCGGCCACCATCACCCCCTCGTCCTCGCCCTTGTGCGCGAGCATCGGGCCGCGGACCACGTCGCCGATGGCGTATACGCGCGGCAGCGGGGTGCGGCAGTTCTTGTCGACTTCGATGAAGCCGCGCGAGTCGATCTTCAGGCCGACGTTCTCGGCGCCCAGGCCCTCGCTGTTGGGCACCCGGCCGATCGACACAATGAGCCTGTCGCAATCGAAAGTCTTACTTGAGTTATCTGACGCAGTATATTGAATAACAACAGTTTTCTTTGATTGAGTTATCTTGCCGATCTTCACCCCGAGCTCGATGTCCAGAGCTTGCTCGCCAGTGAAGATCTTCCACGCCTCTTGCGCGATCGACTCATCGGCGGCACCGAGGAATTCCGGCAAGGCCTCCAGGATCCGGACCTTCGCGCCCAGGCGCCGCCACACGCTGCCGAGCTCGAGTCCGATCACGCCTGCCCCGATCACTCCAAGCCGCTCGGGCACCGCCCCGAAGGCGAGCGCCCCTTCGTTGTCGCACACCAGCTTATTGTCAACCGGCACCTCGGGCAGATGGCGCGGCTTGGAGCCGGTGGCGATGATCACGTTCTTCGCTTCGACCGTCTCGGAGCCCTTGTCGCCCTTGACCTCCACCTTCCAGCTCGTGCCGCCCTGCATCAGGCGCCCGTGCCCCTGCAGCCAGGTCACCTTGTTCTTCTTGAACAGTCCGACTATTCCCCCGGTCATCTTCTTCACGATCCGGTCCTTGCGCTCGAGCATCGCCGCGAGGTCGAGCTTCACGCCTGTGGCGGTGATGCCGTGCACCTTGAACCGGTGCTGCACCCGTTCGTAGTTTTCGGACGACTCGAGCAGCGCCTTGGACGGGATGCAGCCCACATTGAGGCAGGTTCCGCCGAGCGCGTACTTGCCGCCCGGTTCCTTCCACTTGTCGATACAGGCGGTGGATAGCCCGAGCTGTGCGGCGCGGATCGCGGCGATGTAGCCGGCGGGGCCGGCGCCGATGACGACGACATCGAAGGATTGCATGCGCTAGATCTCCAGCACCAAGCGCGCGGGATCCTCCAGCGCGTCCTTGATCGCAACCAGGAAAAGCACCGCCTCGCGTCCGTCGACGATACGGTGGTCGTAAGACAGCGCCAGGTAGTTCATCGGTCTCACCACGACCTGGCCGTTCTCCACCACGGGGCGATCCTTGGTCGCGTGCACGCCGAGGATGGCGGACTGCGGCGGGTTGATGATAGGAGTCGATAGCATCGACCCGAACACGCCGCCATTAGAGATCGAGAAAGTGCCGCCGGTGAGCTCTTCGATGCCGAGCTTGCCGTCCTGTGCGCGCTTGCCGAATTCAGTGATCTTCTTCTCGATCGAGGCGAACGAGAGCTGATCGCAGTCCCGCACGATCGGAACCACAAGACCGCGCGGGCTGCCCACAGCGATACCGATGTCGAAGTAGCCGTGATAGACGATATCGCTGCCGTCGATCGAGGCGTTCACCACCGGATACTTCTTCAGCGCGGCGACGGCCGCCTTGACGAAGAACGACATGAAGCCCAGGCGCACGCCGTGCTCCTTCTCGAAGCGCTCCTGGTACTTCTTGCGCAGGTCCATCACCGGCTGCATGTTGACCTCGTTGAAGGTCGTCAGGATCGCAGCGGTCGACTGCGACTGCACCAGCCGCTCGGCGATTCGCGCGCGCAGGCGCGACATCGGCACGCGCTGCTCCGGCCGTCCGGCAAGCAGCTTGTCGGTGTTGACCGGCGCAGGAGGTTGTTGAAGCGTCGATTTTTGAACGGCAGGTTTTTCAGGCTGCGAAATCAC
>JBAUTD010000143.1:0-2568 GCA_049582045.1 Burkholderiales bacterium | reverse complement strand
CCCCGGGCCTGCTCGAGCTCGAGATCACCGAGAGCGCGCTGATGTCGAACGACGCCGACGTGGTCGCGGCGCTCGATGCGCTGCGCGCCGCCGGGATGGGCATCGCGCTGGACGACTTCGGCACCGGCTACTCGAGCCTGAGCTACCTCAAGCGCTTTCCGATCACCGCGGTCAAGATCGACCAGTCGTTCGTGCGCGGGGTGACCAGCGACCCGAACGACGCCGCGATCGCGCTGTCGGTGATCGGAATCGGGCGCAGCCTCGGGCTGCGGGTGACCGCCGAGGGCGTGGAGACCGAGGGGCAGCTCGAGTTCCTGCGCGCCAACCGCTGCGACGAAATCCAGGGCTTCCACTTCGCGCGCCCGATGGACGCCGCGGCGACCGCCGAGTTCCTGCGCCGGCGGCGCAGGCGCTGAGCGCTACGCCTGCTCGGCGTCGCCGCGCAGGCGCGCCAGGTCGAGGATGCGCACGATGCGGTTGTCGATCTCGATCAGGCCGCCGGCGGCGAGCTCGTGCAGGATGCGCGAGAAGTGCTCGGGGGTCATGTTCAGGCGCGAGGCGATGACGTTCTTGCCCGGCGACAGGTTGACCTCGGGCCTGGCCTGGCCGTCGGAGAGCTCGGGCAGCTCCGCGAGCAGGTATCCGATGACGCGCTCGGCGCCCGAGCGCAGGGTGTAGGCCTCGACGTCGCGCACCAGGCCGTGCAGCCGGCGCGACAGGCCCGAGAGCATGCGGCGCGCGAAACCGGGGTCGCGCGCGAGCTCGTCGATGACGACCTGCTTGGAGACGTGCAGCAGCATCGTGTCGGCGAGCGCCTGGGCGTAGACGATGTAGGGCTTGTCGAGGAACATGAGCGCCTCGCCGAAGCTCTGCCCCGGGCGCACGATCTCGACCACTTTCTCCACGCCCTGCGGCGAGGTGAAGCCGAGCTTCACCTGGCCGTAGACCACGGCGTAGAAGCCCTCGCAGGGGTCGCCGGTCTGGCACACGGTCTGGCCCTTGGCGGCGTGCACCGCGTGCGTCCCGGCCGCGACGCGGTCGAGCTCGGCCGCGCTCATCTCGCTGAACATCGGCAGGTTGCCGAGAAAAGCCTGGGTCTTGATCGGGGTCGGCGGCATGTCAGTGACTGGTGCCGTCGGATCGGGTGATCTTGTTCCACACGTTGTACTTGCCCGAGGGCTTGTTCATCGGCAGGCGCTTGACCTCCTGCAGCGTCTTCGCGTCGTAGACCACGATCGCGCCGTCCACGTCCCAAACGCTGACCAGCGCGTAGCGCCCGTCGCGGGTGAACTCGACGTGCGCCGCGGTCTTGCCCGGCGCCGGGGTGATGCTCTTCACCACCTCGAGCGTGCGCTTGTCGATCAGCTGCATGGTGTCGCGGTAGGGACTGTTGAAGTTGTCGGCCCAGGCGTAGGGCGTGTTCTCGTGGCTACGCAGGAAGAACCCCGGCCCCAGGGTCTTGATGTGCTTGACCACCTTCCAGGTCCGGGTGTCGATCACGGTGACGACGCCGGTCTGCAGGTTGGGCGTGGCGAGCACGGTGGTGCCGTTCCAGTCCCAGGTGATGCCCGATCCCAGGTGCGGCATGCCCGGCAGGTCGATCGAGGCGATCTTGCGCCGCACGTCCAGGTTGACCACCTCGCTCGTCTTCGCCCCGCGCGAGGCGCCGAGCAGGTTGTGATAGCCGCGGTCGAAGAAGAAGTCGTCCAGGTAGTCGTCGGTCTCGATCGCGCGCACCGGCAGCGGGCCCTTCTCGGCGATCGCCTCGCCCATGCGGTAGTCGTGCACCAGGCCCTTGTACACCGGGCCGGTGGCCGGGCCGTAGGGGATCTCCCAAATCTCCTTCACGTCCTTGAGCGCCGCGATGAAGCTCTCGCGCGGCGCGGCGTCGTACACCGCCGACACGCGCGAGGACTCGCCCTTCGCGTCGCGCACCTCGATCACCTTGACCGGCGCGAGGTCCTTCGCGTCGAGCGCGACCAGGGTGTGCGGCAGGTAGTTCGCCGCCATGACCCAGCGCCCGTCGGACGACACCGCGATGTTCCTCATGTTGATCCCGGCGCGGACTTCGGCGTCCATGCGCAGGTTCCACAGGTCGTACTTCGACACCCAGCCGTCGCGCGAGCCGAAGTAGACGTAGCGCCCGTCGGGCGAGAACTTCGGCCCGCCGTGCAGCGCGTAGTGGGTCGCAAAGCGCGCGAGCGGCACGAAGCGGTCGCCGTCGAGGATGGTGGCGTGGTGGTCGCCCGTCTCGACCACGACGAACAGATTCATCGGATCGGCCTTGAACACCGGCTTGTCCGAGTCCGGGTGCGCGGGAGGAAAGTCCTTCCTCGAGGCGCGAATCTCCTGCATGCGCCACTGCGGCTCGACCGCGGGCCGGGTGTAGATCCAGTCGGCGATCTCCTGGATCTCGCTCGCCGAGAGCTTGCCGGCGAAGCCCTGCATCTGGGTCGCCATGCGGCCCTCGGCGATGACCTTCACCGCCGCGGGCTTCCTCAAGCGCTCGAGGTTCTCCGGCAGCAGCGCCGGGCCGGTCAAGCCCAGCCGGTCCGGCCCGTGGCACAC
>JBAUTD010000142.1:0-5723 GCA_049582045.1 Burkholderiales bacterium | reverse complement strand
GGCGTGTGCACCGAGCGCGGCGCCATCCGGCTCAACTGGCGCCTGGTCCATCTTCAGCCGGAGCTGGCCGATTACGTCGTGGCGCACGAGGTGGCGCACCTGGTTGAGCTCAACCATTCGAAACGCTTCTGGAACCTGCTCGAGACGCTGTATCCTGATTGGCGCGACGCGCGCGAGGCAATCGAGCTCGCGGGCGCATCATTGCCACAATTCCGGGAGCCAGAATGAGACTACTGCACACAATGCTGCGGGTCGGAGACATGGACCGCTCGGTCCGCTTCTATACCGAAGTGCTCGGCATGAAGCTGCTGCGAAGCACCGACCGGCCCGAGCAGAAATACTCGCTCGCCTTCGTCGGCTACGACACCGAGGACAAGGCGTCGGTGCTCGAGCTAACCTACAACTATGGCGTCGGCGGCTATGACCTCGGCAGCGCCTACGGCCACGTCGCGATCGAGGTGGACGACATTCGCGGCACTTGCGACGCGGTGCGCGCCAAGGGCGGCAAGGTGACGCGCGAACCGGGCCCGGTAAAAGGCGGTACGAGCGTGATCGCCTTCGTCGAGGATCCCGACGGCTACAAGATCGAGTTCATCGAGAAGCGCAAGTAAGGCGCTGCGCGATGCGCACGTAGTCCTGCGGCGACAGGTTCTCGGGCCGCAGACCCGGATCGATGCCGAGCGCCTGAAAGTCCGCCGCGGAGAGCGGCAGCGCGTTGGAGAGCTTCTTGCGGCGCGCGGAAAAGGCGCCGGCGACGATCGTGCCGAAGACCTGCCAGTCCATCCGGGGCCGCTCCTGCGGCGCGAGCGGCACCAGGCGCACCACCGCCGATTCAACCTTGGGCGGCGGGCGGAACGCGCCCGGGGGAACGCGAAACAGCTTCTCCATCCTGAAGCGCGTCTGCAGCGCCACCGAGAGCCGGCCGTAGTCGGGCGCCGAGTGCGGCGCGACCATCCTCTCCACCACCTCGCGTTGCAGCATGAAATGCATGTCGCGCACCCGATCGGCGAAGGCGGCGAGATGGAACAGCAGCGGCGTGGACACGTTGTACGGCAGGTTGCCCACCAGCCGCTGCCCGTGGCCGAGCGCGGCGAAATCGAACTGCAGCGCGTCGGCGCAGTGCACCGTCAGGCGCTCCGGCGGGAATTCCGTTCGCAGGCGCGCGGCGAGATCCCGGTCGATCTCGATCGCCTCGAGCCGGCGCGCGCGCTCGAGCAGCAAGCGAGTAAGCGCGCCCTCGCCCGGGCCGATCTCGACCACGAGGTCGTCTGCCTGCGGCGCGATCGCGTCGACGATTCGCGCCAGCACCCGCCGATCGTGCAGGAAGTGCTGACCGAAGCGCTTACGCGGCCGGTGCGAGCTTGATCGCAAGCTGAACGGCTTCGAGCAGGCTGCCGGGATCGGCGCGGCCGCTGCCCGCGAGATCGAGCGCCGTTCCGTGGTCGACCGAGGTGCGCACGAACGGCAATCCGAGGGTCACGTTCACGCCCTTGCCGAAACTCGCGTACTTCAGCACCGGCAATCCCTGGTCGTGGTACATCGCGAGCGCGCAGTCGGCCTGCTTAAGCCGCGCGGGCACGAACAGCGTGTCGGCCGGAACCGGTCCCTCGGCCGCGATGCCCTCGGCGCGCGCGGCGCGCAGCGCGGGCTCGATCACGTCGATCTCCTCGCGCCCGAGATGACCGCCTTCGCCGCTGTGCGGGTTGAGCCCCGCAACCAGGATCCGCGGGCGCGCGATCCCGAAACGCTGCCGCAGGTCGTGCTCGATCACGCGCAATGTGTCGACCAGGCCGGCGCGCGTGATCGCGCGCGAGACGTCCGCCAGCGCGAGATGCGTGGTGGCGAGCGCCACGCGCAGCCCGCCGCCGACCAGCATCATGACGACGTGCGGCGCCTTGGCGCGCGCGGCGAGGTACTCGGTATGGCCGGTGAATCCGATCCCGGCGTCGTTTATCACCGCCTTGTGCACCGGCGCCGTTACCATCGCGTCGAACTCTCCCGCGAGGCAGCCCGCCGCCGCGCGATCGAGCAGCGCAAGGACATATCGCGCGTTGGCCGGATCGAGCTTTCCCGCGATAGACGGCGCCGCGAGCGGTACGTGCTCGATCGCCGCGTCGGGGGGCGCGCCGCGCTGCGCAAGCAGGCCCGCATCGCCCAATATCACCACCCGCGCCGTCAGCGGCTGCCGCGCGAGCATGGCGCAAAGCTCCGGCCCCACGCCCGCCGGCTCGCCCGAGGTGAGCGCGATGACGGGCCGTCGCTCGCCCACGTTCAGCGCTCCTCCAGGTGGATCTCGACGTAGGTCTCGTCGCGCAACTGGCGCAGCCACTCCTGGTAGGCCTCGTCGGACTTGCGCTCGCGCAGGATCTCGCGCGCCTGCAGGCGCTGGCGCTCCGGGCTCATTCCCGCCTTGCGGCGCTCGAGCACCTGGATCAGGTGCCAGCCGAAGGGGGTCCTCACCGGCTGGCTGATCTCGCCCGGTTTGAGCGCGTCCATCGCGCGCTGGAAATCCGGCACGGTGTCGCCCGGGTAGAGCCAGCCCAGGTCGCCGCCACGCGCCGCGCTGGCGTCCTCCGAGTGCACCCGCGCGAGCTCGGCGAAATCGGCTCCACCGCGCACGATGCGCTCGCGCAGGTCCTCTAGCTTGCGCTTGGCGTCGGCCTCGGAGACCGCCTCGTTGGTTCGGATCAGTATCTGCCGCGCGTGGGTCTGCTCGACCGGGGGACCGGCGGCGCCCGTCGCGTCGCGCCTGCCGAGCAGCTTCAGGACGTGGAACCCCGCCGGACTGCGCAGCACCTGGCTGATTCCGTTCGGCTGCATGTCCTTGAGCGCCGCCGTGAACAGATCAGGCAACCGGTCTTCCGCGCGCCAGCCCAGCGCGCCGCCCTTGAGCGCGTCCGGCCCGTCCGAGTAGGTCGCGGCGAGCTTGGCGAAATCGGCGCCCGCGAGCGCTTCGGCGCGCGCCTTCTCCGCCTTGGCATGCGCCGCCTCGATGCGCTCCGGGCTCGCCTGGTCGGGCAGGCGCACGAGAATCTGGGCCACGTTGTATTCGGTGCGCTGCTTCGAGGCGTCCTTGTTCTGTTCCAGGTAGAGGTCGATCTCGCTGTCGCTCACCTGGATCTTGTTGTCCACCTCGCGCTCGCGCAGCCGGGTCAGGATGATCTGATCGCGCACCTCGTTGCGGAACTTGTCGAACGACACGCCGTCGCGCTCCAGAGCGCTGCGGAACGCGGCGAGCGTCATGTTGTTGTTTTCCGCGATGCGCTCGACCGCGCGATCCAGCTGCACGTCGTCGACGCGAATGCCGGTCTCTTTGGCCAGCTGAAGCTGCGCCTTCACCAGGATCAGGCGATCGAGCACCTGCCGCTCGAGATCCGCGTGGTTTGGCAGCGGCGTGCCCTGGCGCTCGAGCTGGCGCTCGGCCGTGGCCACCTGGTCGTCGAGCTCCGACAGGGTGATCGCCTCCTTGTTGACCACCGCGACGATGCGGTCCACCAGCGCCGGGCGCTGGGCCAGAGCGGCGAGAGGGAACGCGAAGCACAGGACAAGGGCGGCGATCAGGCTGCGCATCGCGATTCCCTAGTAAACCTGCTCGAACGGCAGCCGCGGTTGCAGGCTGGGCGGCACCAGGCTCTGGTCGCGCGGATTGGTGATCGCGTAGCCGGGCACGCTGCGCCTGAGAATGTTGGTGGTTTCATCCGTTCCGATGCCCCCGAGGCCGTTGAGTTCGAGTTGAAAGAAAAAGCCGGTCGAGGCCACTTCGGTAGCGGCCTGCAGGCGCTGGAACACTGCGCGGAATACCCAGCACCCCGCGTTGTACTCGATTCCGCCCGTTCCCTCCAGCAGCCGCCCGTCGAGAAAGGAATAGTTGTACCGCCCGACCGCATACCACCCGGGTTTGACAGGCCACTGCCCGGAAAGATCCACCTGCCTGAGCGGATTGGCCGGATCGCGGTTGAAGCGGTAGCTCAGGTTGAGCACCTTTGCGATTTCAGGCGCGTAGCGGACCGAAGCGCTGTAGCGCTGGGTCAGGCGCTCGCGCGGGTCGTACTGAGTCGTGGCGTCGAACGTCCAGTAATTCGCAAAGCGCCCGCCCACCGAGGCGAGCATATCCGAGTGCTTGTAAGTGCGCAGCGTGGAGGCGGCGGTCAGCCCCACCTGCTCGTCGCTGAAGTAGAAGCGCTGCCCGAGCGTCGCGCGCAGCATTTCCTGGCCGGAGCGGGTAAGCACGCGCGACGTGGCCGCGAGCGTGAGCTCGTTGGCGTCGCCGAAGCGATCGCCGCCCACGAAACGGTTTTCGCTGAAGATCTGCGCGTAGTTGAAGTCGGCCAGGCCGGTGTCGAACAGCGGGATCTTGCTCTGGTCGCGATAGGGAATGCGCACGTAGTAGGCCCGCGGCTCGAACGTCTGGGTGTAGTCCCCGCCGAACCAGTTCACCGGGCGGTCGAACACCAGCCCGCTGTCCAGGCTCATCCAGGGGATGGACACCGTCTGGTTGTCGGGCTGCGAGGGGTCGGTGCGGTTCAGGCTGTAGGTAGCGTAGTGCAGGCCGATCTTAGGCGTCAGGAACCAGCCCGGGGCGAGCAGCGGCGCGGCGATTGTCGGGTTGAGCGACGTGCGCCCGCCTTCGACCAGGGTCGGGTGACTGAACCTGTCGTACTCGGCCGGAATGCTCAAGTCGGCGAAGCCGCCGATGTCGTATCGGCTGCCCGAAAGCGTGAGTTGCGGCACCCGGTCGTAAGGCGGCACGATCGGCGCGAGCGGGTCCTGCAGCGTCTGGAAGCGCTGGATCCTCGCGGTGGCGGCATAACCGAAGCCCGCGAGCGAGCCGGTGTAGGTCAGGTAGCCGTCGCCCTGCAGGTTGGTGACCGAAACCTGCCGCACCTGGGACGACAGGTCGACGAAATACTGGTCGTCGGAAACGCGATTCAGGTCGAGCGCGCCGCGCAGCTGCGGCGTGAACTGCTGTGCATGCTGCAACGAGATGCCGGTGCGCGAGGCGCCGAACGCCATGTCGTAGGGCAGATACTCGACCTTCAGCTCTCCGGTGTAGCGCGGATCGATGTAGCGGAAGTCCGTCTTGAGCTGCTCGCCGCGCTTGGACATGTAGACCCCGGTAAAGGTCGCGTCGCGCTCCGGCGCGATGTTCCAGTACACCGGCACCCCGATCTCCAGGCCGCGCCGCGTGTTCTGCGCGTAATAAGGCGTCAGGAAGCCGGACTTGCGCTGGTCTTCGAGCGGAAAGGAGGCGTACGGCAAGTACGCGATCGTGGTGTCGAGGAAGCGCAGCTTCGCGTCCCGCGCGTGCCCTTCCTCGGTGTCGAAATCGAGGTCCAGTTTTCCCACGATCAGCTTCCAGTCCTCCTTGTCGGCGCGGCAGGTCGTATAAGTCGCGTTGTCCATCCGCAGGTGGTCCTTGCCAAGGAACTCGAGCCTGTCGGCGGTCCCGCGCGAGACTTGCTGCCGCTCGATGACGAAAGTCGGCTTCTCGAGCACGCCGGTGTCGACCTGAGTGTCGTAGCTCAGGCTCGGGCCGAAGAAGCGATCGCCGTCGCGTTGCAGCCGCACGCCGCCGGAGGCCTCGATGCGACCGAATTCCTGGTTGAACTTGAGGTAATTGCTGAACACGGTGAGGTCGCCGCGGTGCAGCTCCACATTGCCGCGCGCGACCACCTCGAGCTCCGAGACGCCCTCGATGCTCTGGGCGTCGATCGTGGTCGGGC
>JBAUTD010000141.1:0-1745 GCA_049582045.1 Burkholderiales bacterium | reverse complement strand
GGCGTGGAAGATCCACGCGCCCTTGCGCGTCGCCACCAGCACGATCGTGCGCGGCGCGGCGCGCGCCCGGGCGGGGCGGCGTTTCGGGGAAACCACCTTCGACTTCGTGTTCCTTGCGCGCGTGGCTGCCATGCGCGGCTCCTTTCAGCGTCGACCGGGACTGTCGGCCCCCGTCAATATACCGCCGCCTTCGTCTTCGTATAAGGAAAGGTCCTCGCCGATGCCGACCAGGCGCAGGCACTGGCCGCCCGGGGCCTGGAAGTACAGGTGAGGATCGGGTACGTCGAGCTTCCTCGCGCCGGAGTCGAGGAAGAGGAAGGCGATGTAGAAGTCGTCACCCAGGCGCACGATGTCGCGGTCGGGGTCCGCCTGGCGGATCGTTGCGCCGAGTACGGCGCAATAGAAATTGCGGATGGCGTCGCGGTCGCGTCGCGGAACGAGGACCGCCGAGTGGTTGCCGATAATCGCCTTTGCCATGGCTAGGCCTTCGCCGCCTGGGCGGCGTATTTCGGCAAACGCTCCTGGACCGCGATGGCGCCGGTCTCCAGCAGCGACTTGAGGTTGGAGATCACCTTCGGCCAGCCGCCCGAGACCGCCTCGATGAACTTCGAGGGCTCGCGCTCGACCGTGTGGGTGATGGTGAGCTTGACCGCGGTGCCCTCGGGCTCGAGCTCCATGGTGCACAGCGACGCGCCCTCGGCCTTGAGCTCGGGCCGGTTCTGGTGCTGCCAGCGGATCACCAGGCGCCGCGGCGGCTCGGCCTCGACGATCTCGCCCGAGTCCCAGACCTTGCCGTCGCCGGAGACCAGCTTCCACGGCGAGCCGGCCGTGAAGGCGCTCTCGGCGCGCATGCCGAACCAGTACTGCTCGATGAACGCCGGGTCGGTCAGCGCCGACCACAGCTTCTCGGGCGAGGTGCGGATGTAGCTCACGTACAAGTAGGTCGACTTAGCCATGGGTCTTCTCCAGTTTGTGCTTCAGGTCGGAAAGCGCCTTGAGGCGCGGTTTCTCGAATTTGGCGATCCAGCGCTCGTAGATCTCCTGCAGCGGCACCGGGTTGAGGAAGTGCAGCTTCTCGCGGCCGCGCCGCACGCTGGCGACCAGGTTCGCGGCCTCCAGGATCGCGAGGTGCTGCGTCACGCCCTGGCGCGTCATGTCGAGCTCTTCGCACAGCTCGATGAGCGTCTGGCCGTCGTGCGCGTGCAGGAGGTCGAGCAGCTTCCTGCGGCTCGGATCGGCCAGGGCCTTGAACAGCGCGTCGGTGTCGTGTCGCTCCGCCATCTGCAATAGGCAAGTGATTGCTTGCCTGAATGATAGGCAAGTCATTCCTTGCCTGTCAAGCCCCCGCAGCGGTGCGGCGCGGTAGGATAGGCATTCCATGGCGCGCAAGGAATTCGCGGTCCTCGGCGCAGGCATCGTCGGCCTGTGCGTCGCGCTGCACCTGCAAAAGCGCGGCCGCTCGGTGGCGCTCGTCGACCGGCGCGGCGCCTCCGAGGAGACCTCGTTCGGCAACGCCGGGCTGATCCAGCGCGAGGGCGTCTATCCCTACGGCTTCCCGCACGATTTCGGCGCGCTCGCGCGCTACGCGGTCAACCGCACCGTCGACGCGCATTACCACCCGAGCGCGCTGCCTGCGCTGGCGCCGTTCCTGTGGCGGTACTGGCACAGCTCGCGCCCCGCCCGCCACGCCGCGGTGGCGCGCGTGTACGCGAAGCTGATCGAGCACTGCGTGAGCGAGCACGAGG
>JBAUTD010000140.1:0-2108 GCA_049582045.1 Burkholderiales bacterium | reverse complement strand
GCGCCGCGGCCAGGCGCTGAACCACCGCGTTCACTTCCAGGTCGAGGCGGTCGGAGAACTCGACGTAGGCCGCGCTGTCGCCCAGCGGCACGATGCCACGCGGCTTGGGGATGGCCTCGCTCAAGCCGTGCGCGCCAGCGCGACGCCGACCATCGAGTCGCGCGTGACGAGGCCCGCGAGGCGCTGCTCGCTCCAGCCTTCGGTGCCCGCCGGACGCAGCGGCAGCACCATGTAGCGCATGTCGGCGGTCGAGTCGTGCACCCGGATCGCGACCTCGTCGGGGATCCGGGTGCCGAACTCGGCCAGCACCGCGCGCGGCTCGCGCACCACGCGGCTGCGGTAATTGCTCGACTTGTACCAGTCCGGCGGCAGCCCGAGCAGCATGCGCGGGTAGCACGAGCACAGCGTGCACACGATCACGTTGTGCACCTGGGGCGTGTTCTCCACCACCACCAGCCTGAGCGCCGGGACGTCCAGGCCCAGCTCCTCGCAGGCCTTGGTGCCGTCGGCGAGCAGGCGCGCCTTGTAGGCCGCATCGGTCCAGGCGCGCGCGACCACCTTCGCGCCGCGCTCGGGCCCGCGCGACTTCATGTCCGCGGCCGCCGCGTCGACCTCGGCGTCGCTCACCACGCCCTTCTCGACCAGCAGCTCGCGCAGGCTCACTTCCATGAGCTGGAAGTAGGTCAGCGGCGAATACTTGCCCAGGTCGCTCATTCGGCGCCCTCGGCCTTGTCCAGCCAGTGCTGGAAAATCTCGACGTCGAGCGTGTCGGCGCGGCTGCCGCGGTAGTCGGGCCAGACCTCGCTTTGCGCGAAGCGCACGCGGTACAGCGGCTGCGCCGGCAGGCCGCTTCTCATCTGCGCCAGCTCCTCCGGGTTGGGGAAGGCGCCGCAGACGCGCTCGACGACCCCGCTGCAGCCGCGGATGTAATAGGGCGTGCGAATGTGCCCGAGCGGGTAGGCCTTCATCACCCTCACCCGCTCCCCCGGCCGGAACTTTGCTTCAACCGCCACGGCGCTCGACCTCCACCATCTTGCGCGCGAGCTCCTCGGTGCTGATCACCCCGCGCTGGATCATGGTCTGGGTGATCGAAGTCACCCAGCGCTCGTAGTAGCTCATCCGGTCGTAGGCCCCGGGCCCGAGCGCCTCGATGTTCTTGCGCAGCTCGTCCACCGTCAGCAGCTTGCGCGCGCCCTTGATCCCCGAGAGCAGCACCATCAGCGCGTCCACCCGCCGTTCCCAGTCGGCGTAGTCGTGCTCGGTCCGCTCGACCTTGCCCGCGGGCAGTCCGCCCATGTCGTGATGGCTGCGCTCGATCATGCGGCTATTATTGCACCCGTCACCCGACGGATAAACCTCTTGCCGCAAACCGCCGAACCAGGTTCGCTGGTCCTCGATCACGTCGCGCACTTCGTGCCCGACCTCGACGCCGCCGCGCGCGCCCTCGAGGCCCTCGGCTTCGCCGTCACCCCGTACTCCGAGCAGTCCACCCAGGACGGCCCCGCCGGCACCGCCAACCGCTGCGTCATGCTCGGCGAGGGCTACCTCGAATTCCTGTCGCCCATCGCCGACACCCCGCACGCGCGCCGCACGCACGAGGCGATGGCGCGCTATCCCGGCGTCCACATCCTCGCCCTGGGCACGCCCTCCGCCGCCGAAGAGCGCGCAAGACTCGAGCGCCACGGCTTCGCCCCCCTGCCCCAGGTCGACCTCGAGCGCGAAGTGGAACTGGATGGCCAACCCCGCACCGCCCGCTTCGGCGTCGTGCGCGTCCCCCCCGAAACCATGCCCGAAGCCCGGGTCCAGTTCGTCGAGCAGCGCACCCCCGAATGCCTCTGGCAGCCCCGCTGGATGAAACACCAGAACGGCGTCACCGCCCTCACCGCCGCCTTCGTCTGCGCCGCCAATCCGACCGAAGTCGCCACCCGCTACGCGCGCTTCACCGGCCTGATACCGAAACGCAAAGGCAAATTCGTGACGCTCGAGACATCCAGAGGCAGCCTCTGGATCGCCCGCTCGAGCGATCTGAAAGACCTGCTCGGCGCCGCGCCGCAGGCGCCCGCCCTCGCCGGCTACGCCCTCGCCTGCGACGACCCCAAGGCGCTCGC
>JBAUTD010000139.1:0-1505 GCA_049582045.1 Burkholderiales bacterium | reverse complement strand
GCGCGATGCGCTGCTCGCGCGCCTGGCGCGCGCGAAAAAGGCGCTCGAGGGAACCCGCTTCGCGTTCGCCGAGCATGAGGGCTTCGTCGAGGCGGTGAGCCCCTGGGGCAACGTGATCCGGGTGCACGAGCCGCAGCCGCGCTTCGGTCCGATGCGGCTGGGCATGCCCTACGTCGAGCTCGACGTGCCGCAAGGCAGTGCCGAGGGGATCGTGCGCTTCTACCGCGAGATCCTGGAGGCGCCGGCGCGCGTGGAGGACGGCGCAGCGCGCGTGGACGTCGGCCCGGACCAGGTGCTGCTCTACCGCGAGACCGACCGCGAGCCGCCGCCCTACGACGGGCACCACATCCAGGTCTACCTCGCCGACTTCTCCGGCCCGTACCGCCGCCTGCTCGAGCGCGGCCTGGTGAGCGAGGAGAGCGACCAGCACCAGTACCGCTTCAGGGACCTGGCCGACCCGGCGAGCGGCCGCAAGCTGTTCACGCTCGAGCACGAGGTGCGCAGCATGCGCCATCCGCTGTTCGCGCGGCCGCTGGTGAACCGCGACCCGTCGCAGAGCAACGTCGATTACGCTCGCGGTTACGACGCCGTGCAAATAGACAGCGGCAGGTGAGCAATTTCGCCGACTTGACCGCGTTGGTCGCGCGTTCGGCCGAGCGCATCGAAAAGGAGCGGCGGCTGCCGCCCGAGCTGCTCGAGGCGCTGCACGCCGGAGGCTGGTTCCGCATGCTGCTGCCGAAGGCCTACGGCGGCGGCGAGACCGACCCGGTCGGCTTCGTCGAGACGATTTCCGAGATCGCGCGCCACGACGCGAGCACCGCATGGTGCCTGGGCCAGAACTGCGTCTGCTCGATGGTCGCCGCGTTCGTCGAGCCGGAGGTCGCGCAGACGATCTACGGGCGCGACCCGCGCGCGGTGCTCGCCTGGGGCCCGGGACCGAGCGCGCGCGCGGTGCCGGTCGAGGGCGGCTGGCGCATCTCGGGCTCGTTCGCCTTCGCGAGCGGCGGCCGGCATGCCAACTGGCTCGGCGGCTATTGCAGGATCGATGGAGCCGAGCACGGGCGCACGATGCTTTTTCCCGCCGACAAGGCGCAGATGAGCGACATCTGGCAGGTGATCGGCCTGCGCGGCACGGCGAGCGATGCCTACGAGGTGAAGGATCTGTTCGTGCCGGCGGCCTTCAGCGTGTCGCGCGACGACCAGGCCGAGCGCCGCTGCGAGGGGCCGCTCTATTGGCTGCCCACCGGATCGATGTACGCCGCAGGTTTCGCGGGCGTCGCGATCGGCCTCGCGCGCGCGCTCGTCGACGCGCTGGTCGCGCTCGCGCTGGAGAAGACCCCGCGCGGCTACAAGACCAGGCTGCGCGAGAGCGCGCTGTTCCAGTCCGACCTGGCGCAGACCGAGGCACGCCTGCGCTCGGCGCGCGCGTACCTGCTCGGCACGCTCGCCGAGGTGTGGCGCGAGGTGCAGAAGACGAACCGCCTGACGCTCGAGCAGCGCATGGC
>JBAUTD010000138.1:0-6570 GCA_049582045.1 Burkholderiales bacterium | reverse complement strand
GCTCACCCCGCTGTGGATCGCGCTCGATGTATGGGGGCTGGCGCCGGAGGTCTGGCACGCCCTCGCGCCGATGCGCCTGCTGACGGCCGCGGCGTTCGCCGCCGCCATGCTGATGATCCGCGGCATGCGCACGTTGCGCGACGCGTACCGAGCGCTCGCGTTGCTGTACGCGATCCCTGCCGCGTTCTTCCTCGCATGCTACGTATGGGCGCTCGGCCTCGAGTCGGGCGTGCTGGACGGATTCTTGGCCGGCTACGCCTACCTGCCGTTCGTCATGCTCGCGACCCTCGCCCTGTTCCCGCTCACCGTCGTCGAAGGCGCGGGCTTCGCCGCGCTGATGCTGCTGGTGCACTCGGCTACCCTCGCGACCGATTGGCCTGCGGTCGACTGGCCGACGTTCCTCGCCTCGTTCTGGGTGCTGGTGCTGATCGCCACGGTGGCAGTCGTCGCAGGGCTGTCGCAACTCGCGTTTTTGGTCGTGAACGTGCGCGAAGGCATCCATGACAGCCTGACAGGCTGCTATTCCCGCCGCTCCGGGGAAGAGTTGCTCGATTTGCAGCATGCCTTGTCCGTGCGTGCGGGCGCGCGCCTTGCCCTCGCGCTGGTGGCGCTTGACGATTTCCAGGCGCTGAACGAGCGCTTCGGCTACGCGACCGGCGACGCCGCGCTCCGGAACACGACCGAGATTCTGCACGACGGCATGCGCTCGGGCGACCTGCTGTCACGCTGGACCGGCGATCAGTACCTGCTGGTGCTGCCGAACGCGTCGCTCGAGGAGGCCGAGGAGGCGCTGCAGCGACTGCTCTCGAAGGGTCTCGGGGTGCGCCCGGACCGCGCGCCGATCACGGCAAGCGTGGGCCTGGCGGAGCGCCAGCGCGACGCGGCCGAGGACTGGTGGCGGCTGGTCGACCTTGCCGATGCGCGCATGCGCCAGGCGCGAGCAGGTGGCGGCAACCGGACGGTCGCAACGGGCTAGCGGGAGAACACCGCGGGCCACGTGCTTGTGACGTGGCAGCGGTCGCACGCGGGTCCGAACGCACCGCGGTGCACGTCGTCCTTGGCGTGGCAGGCGAAGCAGCTGCGCACTGGCGCGGGCGAGCCCTTCTTCATCGGCGTAGAGTGGCAGGCGTAGCAATCGACCTTGCGATGGCCGCCGTCGAGCGCAAAGCCGGTCTTGGCGTGGTCGTAGTCCCAGCTCTGCCAGATGCGCGTGTTGTGGCAGGTCCCGCAATCGGCGCCGAGGCGACGCTTGTGCACGTCGTCCTTGCGGTGGCAGCCGTCGCAGTCGGTCGGCGCGTCCTTGAAGGCAAGGCCGGAATGGCACTTGCCGCACTCCACCCGAACGTGGCTGCCCGTGAGCGGGAAGCGCGACCGGTTGTGGTCGAAGGTCTTGACCTTCCAGCCGTCCGCGGTGTGGCAGGCCTCGCAGCGTGTGCCGAGCTTGCCCTTGTGGCCCTTCCTGTCGTCGTCGGACCGGTGGCATGCATAGCAGTCGGTCGCGAGCTTGTCGCGGTAGAGGGATCCGGTGTGGCAGCTGGCGCAGGTCGCCTTCGCGTGCTTTCCGCGCAGCGGGTACTTGGTGTCGCGGTCGTGGTCGAAGGCGATGTCTTTCCAGTTCTTGGCGCTGTGGCAGGTCTCGCACTTGTCGCCGAACTTGCCCTTGTGGCCTTTCTTTCGGTCGTCCTGCCGGTGGCAGGCGACGCATTGAGTCGGAAGCTTTTCGCGCGCCTTACCGGCGCCGGCCGTGACGCCAGCGGTGTGGCAACTCTCGCAGCGCGCTTTAGTGTGCTTGCCTGTGAGCGGGAAATCGGTCTTGTCGTGGTCGAACTTGGCTTCGCGCCAGTTGCTTTCGTTGTGGCAGCTGCCGCACTTGTCGCCCAGACTGCCGCGGTGGCCCTTCAGGTCGTCGTCCTTCTTGTGGCAGGCGACGCAGGCGCCGGGGGTTTTCGTGGTGTACAGCGGAGTCGTGTGACAGGCGTCGCACTTCGTTCTTTCGTGCTTGCCGCGCAGGACGAATCTGGTGTCGCGGTCGTGGTCGAACTTGACGTCGTTCCACTTGCTAACCGTGTGGCAGGTGTCGCACTTCGTGCCGAAGCGCCCTTTGTGGCCCTTCGCATCGTCGTCCTTCTTGTGGCACGAGGCGCAGGCGAGCGGCGTGTCCTTGAAGCGCTGGTCGACGTGGCACTTGTTGCACTCGACGCCGCGGTGTCCGAGCTCGAGCCTGAAGCGCGTCTTGTCGTGGTCGAAGCTCGTCTTTTTCCAACTGTCCACTTCGTGGCACTGCTCGCACTTGGGTCCGAGCGCGGTCTTGTGTACGTCGTTCTTCTTGTGGCAGGCATTGCAGACGAGGGGGGCATCACGGTACTTCGCCCCGGCCTTGTGACACGCCGCGCACTTGAGCGCGACTTTGCGGTGGCCGCCCTTGAGCGGATAACTTGTCTCGTCATGGTCGAAGGTGTTCGGGTCGAGGCGGGTGATATCGGCCTTGCGTCCCTTGTGGTCGGTATGGCAGCTGCGACAGTTCGTCTTGGATAGCCTCCCGTGATAGCGGGTGTGGTCGCGGATGTCGGCCGCAATCTTCCTGTGGCAGTCCTTGCACAGGCCTTCCTGAGCGGACTTGTCAAAGGGCACGTGGCATTTTCGGCAGTCGTTTTCCCACTTGGCATGGCCCTCGATCACCTGCCCGGGCATCAATACGCCCTCAAGCGTCTGCGCCAGGGCCGGGGTAGGCGCCGCCCACACGGCCAGCGCCGCGAACAGCAAGGTGAAAGCGCGCCGGCGCATCAGTAGGCGTGCACCGCCACGACGTGCGCAACCGCGCTGAGGACGAGCAGGTACACGACCGGGCTGTGCGCGAGGTGCCAGCGCGAGAACGCACGCTCCCAGAACGTCAGCCGCACCGCGGCATCCACGGCCAGGACGTACTCGATGATCATCGCGTTGATCGCCTGCTGCTCGCCCGCGAGTTTCTGCGCGCTCCAACGCTCGCGCTTCGCGTGGCGCTCCAGCGCAACCGCAAGATGCCGCCGTGCAGGGCGCGACTTGCGCCTGCCGCGGTCGGCGCGCGCGAACACGCGCCGCAGCTTCTCGAATGGGCCGCTGCGGCGCGCAAGCGGGTGGCGACGGTACTCCTCGAGCCAATCCTTTACCTGCGGCGCGAGCTCGAACGGATTGATGGTCGCGCCGCCGTGCGCCTCCATCACGCCCTCGATCTCCCACAGCCGCGTTTGAACGCGCGCGAGCTGGCTGTAGACGTGCAGGTAGATGTAGCGGCCCATGCCGCCGCTCAGCGCGACCACGACCATGCACCAGAACGCCACGCTGGCGTTGAACGAGTGGAGGTGGAAACACGTGTGGAACAGGACTAGCAGCGGACCGCCGATGCCGAACACGAGGTGTACCGCGAACCAGGCACGCAGCGAGCCGAAGTTGTGCATCCGGTCCCAGTGCTTGCGCAGCGGGTAGAGCAGAAGCGCGAGCATCATCAGGCCGCCGACGAGCCCGAGGTCGTAGCCGAGGCGCGACCCGGGCGTGTACGGATGCGCGGCGGACACCCAGAGTGCGAGCCCGAGCAGCACCGTTACGAAGGCGTACAGGAGCGCTCGCTGCCAGAGCGAGAGCGCGCGACCGACGAGCTCTGTGGGAATGGTTGCGGAAGTCATTGCAGCGTACGGCCAGGTGCCGAGCGTATCTTAGCCGGGAACACCGAGTGCAGGGCGTGCTGTCGCCGTTTGCCGACGCTCCGCGCCGTGATGTATGTCACTTCGCTCGAGCGACGCGAGGCATCATTCGCGGTGCGATAATCGCAGCCGATGTCGAATGCCTTCTATTACGCGTTCTATCTCGTGCCGCTGCTGCTGCTGGTCGCATACTACGCGCGCGGTCGCTCCAGGCATCAACGCGACGCGTACGCGATGCTCGACGAGGCCGCCGAGAGCGGGCTGACCGAACCGCCCACGCTCCACCCGGAGTTCAATCTCGCAAAGTGCTTCGGCTCCGGAGCCTGCGTCAAGGCTTGCCCCGAGCAGGCGATCGGCATCATCAACGGCAAGGGCACGCTGGTGAATCCCGCGGTGTGTATCGGCCACGGCGCCTGCGAGCCCGCTTGCCCGATGAAGGCGATCCGGTTGGTGTTCGGCACCGAGAACCGTGGCGTCGACATCCCGAAGGTGAACCCGAACTTCGAGACCAACGTCCCGGGGATCTTCATCGCCGGCGAGCTCGGCGGCATGGGGCTGATCCGAAAGGCCACGGAGCAGGGCACGCGCTCGATCGAGTACATTGCGAAGCGGCCGCGCGGCGTCGCCGAGTACGATCTGGTGATCGTCGGTGCGGGGCCTGCGGGCATCTCGGCTTCCCTCGCGGCGAGCAAGACGGGCCTCAAGTTCATCACGATCGAGCAGGAGGACTCGCTCGGCGGGACAACCTACCACTACCCGCGCAACAAGATCGTGATGACGGCGCCGATGAACCTTCCGCTGATCGGCAAGATAAGAGTGCGCGAGGTAAGCAAGGAGGCGCTGATGAGGCTGTGGCAGGACGTCATGGCGAAAGTGCCGCTGCCGATCCGCTACAACGAGCGCATGGAAGAGATTCGCCAGGAGGGCAAAGGCTTCCTGGTGCGCACTGCGAAGCACAGCTACCGCTGCGGCAGCGTGCTGCTCGCGATCGGCCGGCGCGGCACGCCGCGCAAGCTGGGGGTGCCGGGCGAGGATCTGCCGAAGGTAGTCTACCGCCTGATCGAGGCGGACCAGTATCAGGGCAAATGCGTCACGGTGGTTGGCGGCGGGGACAGCGCGCTCGAGGCGGCGCTGGACATCTGCGACGAGCCGGGCGCGAGCGTGGTGCTTTCCTACCGCGGCGCCGCCTTCAACCGGGTCAAGCTGAAGAACCGCAAGCGGCTGGAAGAGGCGCTCGCCAGCGAGCGCCTCACGCTGATGCTAGAGTCGCAGATCACGGCCATCGGCAAGGACCGGATCCGAATCCGCGCCGGCAAGTCCGAGCGGGAGATCCCGAACGATGCGGTGATCGTGTGCGCGGGCGGCGATCTGCCGACGCCGTTCCTGAAGAAGATCGGCGTGATGGTCGAGACCCACCGCGGCGCATGAGCGCCGCGCGCAGATTCGCACGAGCGCCGCGCGGCCTCAGACGACGCGGAAATTTTTGAACTGCCAGGGGTCCTCCTGGTCGACGTCCTCCGGGAACAGCAGCCCGCGGTCGACCAGCGGGGTCCACTGGCTGTAGGCGCCGGTCAGCTTGCCCAGGTAGGGCGCGGCGATCTCGAGCACGCGCTCGTAGTCGAGCTCGTCGGGGTCGACCACGCCGCAGCGCGGGTTCTCGACCGCCCACACGACGCCGCCCAGGATCGCGGCGCAAACCTGCAGGGTGGTGGCGTTGTTGTGCGGCGCGAGGCGCCTGGCCTCCTGGACCGAGAGCTGCGAGCCGAACCAGTAGGCGCCCTTGGCGTGGCCCATCAGCAGCACTCCCAGCTCGTCCACGCCGTCGACGACCTCGCGCATCAGCACGCGCTGGCGCTCCTGCAGCTTCCAGTTCCTGCCCGCCAGCTCGTGCAGCGACAGCACCGCGTCGTCGCAGGGATGGTAGGCGTAGTGCACCGTGGGCCGGTAGCGCAGCTTCTCGCCCTTCCTGAGCGTGAGGTAGTCGGAAATCGAGATCGACTCGCTGTGAGTGACCAGGAAGCCGTGGAACGGGCCTTCCAGCGGGGTCCAGGTGCGCACCCGGGTCGAGGCGCCCGGGCGCTCGAGGTAGATCGCGCAGCCCGAGCCGAACTCGTGGCGCCTGCCGTCGCGCGGGAGCTCCTTCTCGTGGCTGCCCCAGCCGAGCTCGGCGGGCTGGCAGCCTTCGCCGGCGAAGCCCTCCACCGACCAGGTGTTGACGAACTCGCCGCGGTGCTTGTCCGGCACGGCCTTCTGCGTGTCGCGCTCGGCGATGTGGATCACCTTGACGCCGAGCTTTTCGGCCAGCTCGGCCCACTTCTCGCGGCTGTTGGGGCGCGGCACGCGCACCTTGGTGTCGCGCGCGATGGCGAGCAGCGCGCGCTTGACGAAATGCGACACGAGGCCCGGATTCGCGCCGTGGGTGAGCACTGCGGTGGGACCGTTCGGCTTCTTTCTGTTCAGCGCGAGCGCCGCCTCGCGCAGCGCGTAGTTGGAGCGCTGCGACGGCGAAAGGCGCCGGTCGACGTAGCCGCCGGCCCAGGGCTCGATGCAGGTGTCCAGGTACAGCACGCCCTTGGCCTGGCACAGCTCGATCAGGTTGACGCTCGAGACGTCGACCGAGACGTTCAGCAGGAAGTCGCCCGGTTTCAGGATCGGCTCGAGCACCGCGCGGATGTTGCCGCGCGTGAGCGGGTTGACCATGAAGGTCACGCCGTAGCGCGTCGCCTCGCGCGCGCCGCGCTCGTCGCCGGTGATCACCAGCACCTGCGAGCGCGCGATCTTGAGATGGCGCAGCAGCAGCGGCAGCACGCCCTGGCCGACCGAGCCGAAGCCGACCATCACCAGCTTGCCGGGCATCCTGACGTGCTTGAGCGCGCGCACCGCCTTGGCC
>JBAUTD010000137.1:0-1655 GCA_049582045.1 Burkholderiales bacterium | reverse complement strand
CGCTGCCTGCGCACCGATCTGAATCTCGCGCAAGTCATGCCGCGGCTCAAGCCGCTCGCCGACGGTCTTTACCGGGACATTCCCGCCGGCGTGGGAGAGGGCGGACATATCCGGCTCGACGTGCCCGAGCTCGACCGGGTTCTCTCAGGCGGGGCTGCTTGGGCGGTGGAGCAGGGCTATGGCGAGCCGGAGGATCTGGAGTTCGTCGAGGAAAACGGATGCGCGCCCGGCGCCGTTCCGGCCAACGTATCCGCGCTGGCGAAGAAGCGGCAATTGAGCGAGATGGGCACCCTCGGCTCCGGCAACCACTATCTCGAGGTGCAATGGGTCGAGCGAATCCTCGACGCCGAGGCGGCGCGCGCTTTCGGCCTGTTCGAGGGGCAGATCCTGATCTCCATTCATTGCGGCTCGCGCGGCCTCGGGCACCAGATCGGCACCGAGTACCTGGTCAGCCTCGCCAAGGCGGCCGGGCGCCTGGGAATCGCGCTGCCCGATCGGGAGCTCGCCTGCGCGCCGATCAACTCCGACGAAGGACAGGCCTACATCGGCGCGATGAACGCCGCCACCAACTGCGCGCTCGCCAACCGCCAAATCCTCGCGCAGCTGACGCGGCGCGTGTTCGCGCACCAGTTCCTCGAGCACGGGCTCGAGACCCTTTTCGATGTCTCGCACAATACCTGCAAGGCTGAATGGCATCTGGTCGAGGGCAAGCGCCGCCTGCTGCATGTGCATCGCAAGGGCGCCACGCGCGCATTCGGGCCGGGTCATCCGGCCTTGCCCGCACGCTACCGCGAGGTCGGCCAGCCGGTGATCATCGGCGGCAGCATGGGCACGGGCTCGTACATCCTGGCCGGCACCGCCGAGAGCGAAGCGCGCGCGTTCAGCTCGGCGAGCCACGGCGCCGGGCGCGCGATGAGCCGCCACCAGGCGCTGCGCAAATGGAACGGACGCGAGCTAATCCACGAACTCGCGGCGGACGGCATCCTGATTCGGACGCGCTCGATGCGCGGCGCTGCCGAAGAAGCGCCCGGCGCGTACAAGGACGTGGACCTAGTCGCCGAGGCCACCGAAAAAGCCGGACTCGCGCGCCGCGTCGCCTTGCTGCGGCCGAAGGCCTGTATTAAAGGCTGACCGCCCTGACGTCAGGAAACGCGCGGATTTCCGCGCACATTGAACCCGGGCCGGAGCGCACGCAGCGCGCTTGCGCCAGTCACTGCGCCAGCGCTTCCGTGAAATTGACGGTGGCAGTAGGTGTGCTGCTGCTTAGCGATGGGGCATTGCTCGACGGCGTGAAGGTGTAGCCCGTGAGAGATGGCGCCACCGTGTAGGTGCCCGCTGCAAGGCCGGAGAAACTGTAACTCCCGTCCGACGCCGTCACCGCCGTTCCCATGTTTGTCCCGGTAGTGCTGCCACCCAGGGTCAGGGTGATCAGCACGTTCTGCTTCACAGGCCCGCTTACCGTGCCGGAAATGCTGTAGCTCGCGGCGGCGTTGGCGGTCGCCGTGAAACTGACTGCCGTGACGTTGGCGCCGCTGACTGTTACCGCAGTGCTCACCGGCGTGAACGCATAGCCACTCAGACTTGGCACCACGTTGTAGCTTCCGTTCGGCAGCGCCGTAAAGGTGTAGGTCCCGTTCGTGGCAGTGGTGCTCCCC
>JBAUTD010000136.1:0-3482 GCA_049582045.1 Burkholderiales bacterium | reverse complement strand
CGCGTGTTCGGCGCCACGACGACATGCGCACGCCTAGGTGCCTCGCCCGCAAGCCGATTGGCGAAGCTGCCGCTGACGCGCCGCGCCCACGCCGCGTTCGGCAGCAGAAATGCGTCGGCGCGCTCCGAAACCCGGTGCGGCGCGAGCGCCAGGGCCCGACCCAGGTCGGCCCGACGCTCCTGATCCAATCGCCTCAGCAGCGGTTCCGCATCGAGCAGCCGGAACGGATCGCGGAACCGGCTCACGCTGCGGTACAGCTCCACCGGCCGCACGAGCAGATCGGCTTCGTCGTCGCCGTACGCGTTGTAGTTCAAGTTCTCGCCCAGCGCGCGAAGCGCCGCCAGCGCCTCTTCCTCGAGCTTCAGGCTCGACGCAAGCCGCACGGCCGCTTCCGGCATTCCGTCGCCGAAAGCGGCGACGACTGCCCAGATACGGAATTGCCCTCCCAGGTGGCGATCGACCAAGATACTGGTGCAGACCCCGGGCGACTCGTCGATGTGCAGCTCGAGCGCCGGGTGCGACGGGACCTCCCCGGCGGCGTGGTGATCGAAGTAACGCACCGTCGCGCCGCACTCGAGCAGTGCCATCAATGCCGGCCGATTCCGCTCGAGCGACACATCCAGCACCGTCACACGGTCGCCCGCAGCGGCGCGTACGCGCCGCAGCAGGTCGATGTCGCGCTTTACCCCCGTCACCAACTCGGCGTCCAGCGGCTCGGCCAGGCGCAGTTGGTGCAGGGCGCAGATGCCGTCGGCGTCGCCGTTGAAGACGTCGATGTAGCGCATGCTTCCTAGGATAGCGGCAAACCGAGTCGCTGCGCGAGCGCCTTCACGGCCCCCGGCGGCGCGCGGCCTGCGTCGAATCGAACGCAATCGGCTCGCTCGGCTGCCGTCAGCGGCTCGCGCGTTTCGAGCTGATGCGCGAGCACACCCAGATCCGCCTCCGAAGCATCCTTCGCCACCCGCTGCCTGATCGCGACCCGTTCGCGCAGAACGCCTTCGGACGCCTCGCAGAGCGCGATCGCGAACGGCACTCCTGCTTCGCGCGCAAGGTCGGCGAACGCGCTGCGCTGCGCCCGCGCGAGGAAGGTTGCGTCGACGATCACGGAATAGCCCGCTTCCAGAACCATGCGCGAGAGCACCGAGAGCCTCGCGTAGGTCTGTGCGGTGAGATCCGGCGAATAAATTCCTCCTCCGAGCGTCGAGGCGCTGCGCGCCTGCGCCTCGAGCCCCTGCGTACGCTTGCGCTCCACGTCCGAGCGCAGGCGCACCGCGCCGCAGGCTTCGAGCAGCTCTTGGGCGACGGTCGTCTTGCCCGAGCCCGCAACGCCGTGCATCACAATCAGCGCGCGCGGCGGCCACGCAGTTAGCGTCTGCGCAAGCCGAAGGTACTCGAGGTACTCCCGTTCGGCACGCTTGTGAGCCTGCGCGTCGAGGCCGGACTGATGGTCGCGGATGTACGCAACCTTGGCGCGTACGAGCGCACGGTACACGAGGTAAAAGCGCAGGATCGACAATCCGGCGTAGTCACCCGTGGCTTCCAGATAACCGTTCAGGACGCGCCACGCGAACCGCGGCAGCCGGCGATCGAACAGGTCCATTACCAGAAAAGCGACCTCGTTCATGACATCGATCCATCGCAGTGCCTCGTTGAACTCGATGCCGTCAAAAGGAGTCGGCTCGCCCTCAATCAGCGCGATGTTGCCCAGATGCAGGTCGCCATGGCATTCGCGTATGAAACCGCCGGCCTTGCGCGCCTCGAAGGTCGCGCGCAGGCGGGCGTGTTCCTGCAACGTCCAGCCGCGCAGCCGCCCGAGTTCCGGGACGTCCGCATCGGCACCGATCAAGGCCTCGATCTGGTCGAAATTCTGCAGCGCGGGCGCCAGCACTTCCGCCGCCGAGCCGAACGGCCGCGCAGCATCCGCGCGCGCGACGCGCGAGTGAAATGCCGCGATGCCGCGCGCCAGCGCGTCTATGTGCGCCGGGGCCAGCGTGCCGTCCTGCGCCATGCGGCTGAGCAGCGCCTCCTGCGCGAAGCGCCGCATCTTGACTGCGTATTCGATCGCCCTGCCCTTGCCACCCAGTTGCGGATCGGCCTCGCTGCCGCTGATCGGCACCAGCTCGAGGTAGATCTGCGGCGCGGTCCGGCGATTCAGCCGCAGCTCTTCCTCGCAATAGAAGCGCCGCGCCTCCAGGCTGCGGAAGTCGAGAAATCCGAGATCGACAGGCTTCTTGACCTTGTAGGCGTAATCGCCGGCCAGGAACACCCACGAGATGTGCGTCTCGATCAGCTCGACCCGTTGCACCGGATGCGGATAGCGCGCCGGATCGCGCAGTTCTTCGATCACCGTTTCATCCCTTGACGCAGACCTTGGGCCGCAGCACGGCCACGCGGCGCGCGAGGCCCGCGCGCTCCGTCGCCTCCGCCACGCGCTCGACATCCTTATAGGCGCCCGGCGCTTCCTCGGCCGCGCCGCGCATCGAGCGCGTGCGCACAAGCACGCCTTGGACCTCGAGATCCTTCAGCAGTTCGCGGCCCTCCCAGCGCTTGAGCGCCGCGTGGCGGCTCATCGAGCGCCCGGCGCCGTGGCTCGCCGAGCTGAACGCGCGCGCTTCGCTTTCGGCGGTGCCGACCAGGATGTACGAGCCCGTGCCCATGCTGCCGCCTATGATCACCGGCTGGCCGATCTCGCGGTAGCGCGCGGGCAACGCCGGGTGGCCAGGGCCGAATGCGCGCGTGGCGCCCTTGCGGTGTACGTGCAGCAGGCGGCGCTTGCCCTCGACCAGATGCCATTCAGCCTTGCAGGTATTGTGCGAGACGTCGAACAGGGTCTCGAGCCCGTGCCTGGGGAAGTGGTGCGCGAACACGCGCCGCGTCAGTTGCGCGAGGATCTGGCGGTTGGCGAGCGCGCAGTTGGTGGCCGCGTTCATCGCGCCAATGTAGGCCCGACCTTCGTCCGAGTTGATCGGCGCGCAGGCGAGTTCGCGATCGGGCAGCGCGATTCCCAGGCGCCCGGCCGCCTTGGCGAGGCTGACCAGGTACTCGGTGCCAATCTGATGTCCGAGGCCACGCGAGCCGCAGTGAATCGAGATCAGGATCTGTCCCTCGAACAGGCCGAAAGCACGCGCCGCCTCGGCGTCGAGAATTCGCTCGACCCATTGCACCTCGAGATAGTGGTTCCCGGAGCCGAGAGTGCCCATTTCGCCCAACTGGCGTTTCTTGGCCAGCGCGGACACGTTGGCCGGAACGGCGCCGGAGGCGCAGCCGTTCTCCTCGACGAACTCCAGGTCCTCCGGCTCGCCATAGCCCTGCTCCACCGCCCAAGCAGCCCCGCCTGAGAGAACCCGGTCGAGCGCGGGCACGTCGAGCCGGATATGTCCGCCCTCTCCCACGCCGGCGGGAATGTCCCGGTAAAGACCGTCGGCGAGCGGCTTGAGCCGCGGCATGACTTGCGCGAGATTCAGATCGGTGCGCAGGCAGCG
>JBAUTD010000135.1:0-5006 GCA_049582045.1 Burkholderiales bacterium | reverse complement strand
GAGTTCAACTACGAGCCCGCGCGGCGCATCCTGCATCGCGTGAGCTTCGCGATCCCCGCGGGACGCAGGGTCGCGGTGGTGGGCCACTCCGGTTCGGGCAAGTCGACGCTGGCGCGGCTGCTGTACCGCTTCTACGACGTGAGCTCGGGCGCGATCCTGGTCAACGGCGTCGACCTGCGCGACGTGCAGCAGCAGTCGCTGCGCGCGGCGATCGGAATCGTTCCGCAGGACACGGTGCTTTTCAACGACACCATCCGCTACAACATCCATTACGGCCGGCCCGAGGCGAGCGAGGCCGACGTGGTCGAGGCGGCGCGCGCGGCCCATATCCACGATTTCATCCAGAGCCTGCCGGCGGGCTACGAGACGATGGTCGGCGAGCGCGGCCTGAAGCTCTCCGGCGGCGAGAAGCAGCGCGTGGCGATCGCACGCGCACTGCTCAAGGACCCGCGCATCCTGATCTTCGACGAAGCCACCTCGGCGCTCGACTCGAAGTCCGAGAAGGCGATCCAGGCCGAGCTCGAGCGCATTTCCAAGGGGCGCACCACGCTGGTGATCGCGCACCGCCTGTCCACGGTGATGGACGCAGACCAGATCCTGGTGCTCGCCCAGGGGCGCATCGTCGAGCGCGGCAGCCACCGCGAGCTGCTGGCCGCAGCAGGCGAGTACGCCCGTATGTGGGCGCTGCAGCAGCAGGCGGCCGCCGCCGAGGAAACCCTGGAGCGGGTCAAGGCGGCCTGAGGCCCCGGGCACAGGGCTTATTTCACGTCCTTTCGAGAAACGAAGGATAGCCCCTTATTTTTGCTTGCGTTTCCTGAAATCTGTGCGATACACTGCGGGCATGCAACAACAACCAGAACGACAGCTGCATCAATTGGAGAAGATCGTTGCGGCGTTCGCGCTGCTCGCGGTGCTGCTGCTCACCGTCGGCTTTGCGCATGCGCAGACAGGCAAGGTGTTCCTGCGCTCCAACGCGGTTCTGGTGCAGGACGCGAACAGCGGCCAGACGATCCTCGCGAAGAATTCTGATTCGATCATGCCGATCGCGTCGATCACGAAGCTGATGACCGCGATGGTTCTGCTCGACAGCGGCGTCGACATGCAGCAAAGGGTCGTGGTCAGCAGAGAGGACATGGACAGGCTTAAGGGCACGCATTCGCGCCTGCGCCCCGGCTCGAGCCTGACGCGCGACGATCTGCTGCTGATCGCTCTGATGGCGTCCGAGAACCGCGCTGCGGCGGCCTTGGCGCGCACCTTTCCCGGCGGCACCGAGGCCTTCGTCGCGGCGATGAACGCCAAGGCTCGCGCGCTCGGCATGACCGACACGCATTACGTCGATCCCACCGGCTTGAATTCCGACAACGTCTCCAGCCCGCGCGATCTCGCGCGGCTGGTCAGGGCGGCGGCACACTATCCCCTGATCCGCGAGTACACGACGCGCGGCAGGGCGATCGTCGAAGCGCGCGGCCGCACGCTCGCATATCACAACACCAACCGCCTGGTGTCGAACCCGCACTGGGACATCGATCTGTCCAAGACGGGCTACATAAGCGAGGCCGGCCGCTGCCTGGTGATGCAGGTCACGGTCGCTTCGCGTGAACTGATCGTCGTGCTGCTCGATTCTTGGGGCAAGTACTCCCGCATCGGCGACGCGAACCGCATCCGCAGGTGGCTCGAAAGCAGCGCGCTGGCCGACTCGCGCGGCTGAGCAGGCGGGGCGCAGTCAGTTTTTTCGGTTCCGCGGTCGCGGCGGACGGGTTTCTCGACGACGTCATCTCCGGCCTTTCGCAGCCGCAGAAGGCCCTGCCGCCCAAGTATCTCTACGACGCCGAAGGCAGCCGACTGTTCGAGCGCATCTGCCGCCTGCGCGAGTACTACCCCACGCGCACTGAGCTCGCGCTCACCCGGCGGCACCTGCACGAAATCGTGCGCTTCGCTGGCGAGCGCTGCGAGCTGATCGAGTACGGCAGCGGGGAGAGCGTCAAGACGCGCATGCTGATCGAGCATCTCAGGCCCTCGCGCTACGTTCCGGTCGAGATCTCGGAGGCGGCGCTGCGCGCCGCGGCGACGCGCCTGGCGCGCGAATTCGCATGGCTGGACATCGCCGCGGTGGTGGGCGATTTTTCGCGCCCGCTCAAGCTGCCGCCGCGGGGCTCGCGCAAGGCGCGCCGCCGGGTGGCCTACTTTCCCGGCTCGACCATCGGCAACCTGTCGCCCTCGGAGGCGGAAGGGTTCCTGCGCATGACGCGCGCCCAGGTCGGCGCGAGCGGCGCGATGCTGGTGGGTGTCGACCTGAAAAAGGACGCCAACGTGCTGCACGCTGCCTACAACGACGCCAAGGGCGTCACCGCGGCGTTCAACCTGAATCTTCTGGCGCGCATCAACCGCGAGCTCGCCGGAGACTTCGACCTGCGACGCTTCCGGCACTATGCCTTCTACAACGCCTCGCTCGGGCGGGTCGAGATGCACCTCGTGTCGCTCGCACGCCAGAGCGTGCGCGTGGGGCGCAGCCGCTTCCAGTTCGATGCCGGCGAAACGATCCATACCGAGAACTCGTGGAAGTACTCGGTGGAGGAGTTCCAGGCGCTCGCGGCCGAGGCGGGTTTTCGCGCCGCGCGCGTATGGCGCGACCGCCGCGGCCTGTTCTCTCTGCACGGGCTGACCGCGGACGGGTAAGCGCTAGGGATTGGTGAGCACGATCGCGCCGTTCGCGGTGCTGTAAGTGAAGCGGCGCACGGTGGAAGTGTCCTTGCGGTAGGTGTAGGTGCAGGTCGTGCCGCTGCCCTGCGCGCGATACTCGGTCGTGCCGCCGGCTGCGGTGCTGATCGAGGGGGCGAGCGACAGAACGCCGTTCCAGATCTGCAGGCAGCGGTTTGCGTTCACGTTGCCGTTGTTGCCGTTGGTCGAGGAAGGGTAGCAGTTCGAGTTGAAGTCCACGTTGCCGGAGCCGAATCCGGGCAGGTTGTCCTGCCCGGCATGATCCTTCACCAGGCAGCTCAGGTATGCGAGGTTGATCGCCGATGAGAATGCGCCGGCGGTCTGCGCGACCGACGCCTTGTACGTGCCGGATCTCAAGTCGAGGAATTGCGGCACCGCGACCGCGGCGAGCACGCCGAAGATCACAATGACGACGATAAGCTCGATAAGCGTGAATCCGCTCGCGTCGTTACGGGCGGTGCGACGCATCCGGACCGGCGTCAGGCCGCGCCGATGCGCGCCGCCGGTCGATAGCCGATAGCGCGCGAGATGCGGTCGGCGGCTTCCTTCACCAGCGGCCCCCATTGCGGCTTCATGCGGTCGGCCGGCGTCGACAGCGACAGCCCGGCGATCAGCGCGCCGGTGTCGTTGCGTATCCCGGCGGCGACGCAACGCACGCCGATCTCCGCCTCCTCGTTGTCGGTCGCGTAGCCCTGGCGCTGAGTACGCTCGAGATCCCGCTCGAGCAGTCCGATGCTGCTAAGCGTGTTGCGCGTGTGCGGCGCGAGTCCTGTGCGCTTGGCGTAATCGCGCAGCCTGGCGAAACCGTCCTCGAGCAGGAACAGCTTGCCCGCGGCGGTGATGTGCAGCGCCGCGCGCGCTCCGATCGCGTGCACGATGCGCATCGCCGAGCGCCCGGCGGAAGTGCGCTCGACATAAACGATTTCGTCGTCGTGGCGCACCGAGAGATTGACCGTTTCCCCGGTCTGGGCATGCAGCTCGCGCATCACCGGCAGTGCCAGCTCGCGCACGCTGATGCGCGACTTGACCAGCGTGCCGAGCTCGAGCAGGCGCATGCCGAGCCTGTAGCTGCCGGGCTCGATTCGGTCGACCAGGCGGTCGGCGGCCATCGCGGCGAGGATGCGGTGCGCGGTGGACGGGTGCAGCCCGGTGTACTGCGCGACCTGCTTCAGCCCTAGCGGCTCCGGGTGCTTCGCGAGCACGTCGAGCAGCTTCATCATGCGCTCGATCACCTGGATCGGGCTCTTCTGATCGTCCTTGGTTCTGGCTTTTGCGCTGGACACGGAATTGCTGCGTAGCATCATCGAGACCAGCCGATTGTATCTCACGATGTGAAATCGGGCGAGACGAC
The DNA here is from genome assembly GCA_049582045.1 of Burkholderiales bacterium. Taxonomy (GTDB): domain Bacteria; phylum Pseudomonadota; class Gammaproteobacteria; order Burkholderiales; family SG8-39; genus DAHVFK01. Next base: position 937 of record JBAUTD010000135.1, on the reverse strand, counting down.
GTCGTGTTATCCTTCGTCGCTGATTCGTCGCTGTTTCAAAAAGGAAAAGTCTCTTTCCATGCCCAGCGGACGCCGCGTCGGCCTGTTCGTGACCTGCCTGGTGGACATGATGCGGCCGCGCATCGGTTTCGCGGCCCTCAAGCTGCTCGAGGGCGCGGGTTTCGAGGTGGTGGTGCCCGCGACGCAGACCTGTTGCGGCCAGCCGGGCTGGAACTCCGGCGAGCGCGCCTCCGCGCGCGCGCTGGCCGAGAAGCTGATCGGCGAATTCGAGCACTGCGACTACCTGGTGGCGCCCTCGGGCTCGTGCGCCGGCATGATCAAGACCCACTACCCCGCGCTTTTTCCGGGCGAGGGCGCCTGGCTCGCGCGCGTCGAGGCGCTCGCCGCGAAGAGCTGGGAGCTGACCGATTTCCTGGTCAACGTGGCGCACTTCGAGCTTCCGCCGGGGCGCTTCAGCGGCAAGATCACGTACCATGATTCCTGCGCCGGCCTGCGCGAGCTCGGCGTCAAGCAACAGCCGCGCCGGCTGCTGGCCAAGATGCCGGGCGTGACCCTCGCGGAAATGAAGGACAGCGAGACCTGCTGCGGCTTCGGCGGCACCTTCTCGATCAAGTTCGGTGAAATTTCGGCCGCGATGGCCGAGACCAAATGCGACAACATCGCCGCCTCGGGCGCGCAGACGGTGGTGCTGGGCGACCTGGGCTGCATGCTCAACATCGAGGGCCGGCTGCGCCGCCGCGGCGATGAGACCACGCGCGTGCTGCACGTGGCCGAGGTGCTCGCCGGGGAGTCCGACTGATGCGCATTCAGTCGATGCAGTTCAAGGCGCGCGCGCACGGCGCAATCGCCGACGAACGGCTGCAAAGCGTGCTCAAGCGCTTCGGCAGCGGCTTCGCCGACAAGCGCGCCGCGGCGCGCGAGGCCTACGGGGTCGGGG
>JBAUTD010000134.1:0-11656 GCA_049582045.1 Burkholderiales bacterium | reverse complement strand
GGCGCAGGTCGTTCACCAGCGCGCGCATGCGCTCGGCGTTGGCCCGGAAGTCGGCCGAGCGGGGGTTGAGCTGGGACTTGATCACCGGCATCGCGGCTCAGGCCTTGTGCTTGTGTTCGCGCTGGCCGACCGGCCGGCCGGCCTTCTTCCACTCGCTGAAGCCGCCTTCGAGGTGGAGCACGTCCTCGAGCCCCATGTCGGCGAGCGTCGCCGCCGCGAGCACCGCGCGCCAGTCCGCGGCGCAATACAGGATGTAGGTCTTGCCTTCGCCGAACACCGGCTTGAAATAGGGGCTCTCGGGGTCGACCCAGAACTCGAGCATGCCGCGCGGGGCGTGAAACGCGCCGGGAATCATTCCGTCGCGCTCGAGCTCGCGCACGTCGCGGATGTCGACGAACACCGTCCGCGCGTCGCCGATCCTCGCCTCGGCGGCCTGCGGCGAGATGCCCCGGGTGCGGGCTGTCGCTTCCTCCAGCAGCGTTTTGACGCTCTTCTTGAGCTTCATGGTCCTATCCGCGCTCCAGTGCACGCCCGATCACCAGGCGCTGGATGTCGCTTGCGCCCTCGTAGATCTTGCACACTCGCACCGCGCGCCACAGCCGCTCGACCGGGAAGTCGGCGACGTAGCCGTAGCCGCCGTGAATCTGGATCGCGTCCGAGCATACCTTCTCGGCCATTTCGGAGGCGAACAGCTTGGCCATCGAGGCTTCCTTGAGGCAGGGCTCGCCCGCGTCGCGCAGCGCGGCGGCGTGAAGATACAGCTGGCGCGCGGCCTCGACCTGGGTCGCCATGTCCGCGAGGCGGAAGTTCACCGCCTGGTGCTCGATCAGCGTCTTGCCCATGCTCTTGCGCTCCTTGGCGTAGGCGAGCGCCGCTTCCAGCGCCGCGCGCGCGATCCCGGTCGCCTGCGCGGCGATGTTGATCCGCCCCGACTCGAGGTTCGCGAGCGCGATGCGGTAGCCCAGACCCTCCTGCGCCAGGAGGTTTTCGGCCGGGACGGTGCAGTCCTCGAGCGCGATCTGCGCCGTGTCGGAGGCATGCTGGCCGGCCTTGTCCTCCACCCGCGCCACGCGCCAGCCCTTGCTCGTCGTGGGCACCACGAAGGCGCTGATCCCCTTCTTGCCGGCGTTCCTGTCGCTCACCGCGAACACCACCGCGACGTCGGCGTTCTTGCCCGAGGTGATGAACTGCTTGGTGCCGTTGAGCACCCAGTGATCGCCGCGCCGCTCGGCGCGGGTCGCGATCGCGCCTGCGTCCGAGCCGACCTGCGGCTCGGTGAGGCAGAACGCGCCGACCCAGCGCCCCGCGGCGAGCGGGCGCAGATACTTTTCCTTCTGCGCGTCGTTGCCGTAGCCGTTCAGGATGCCCGATACCAGGTTGTTGACCGACATCACGGTGCCGCAGGCGGGATCCCCGGCCGAGACCTCCTCGAACGCGATCGCGGTGGCGGTGCTGTCCATCCCCGCGCCGCCCCATTGCTCGGGGACGGCGACCGCGTTGAGTCCCATTTGCGCCATCTCGACGAACTCGGCGCGCGGGAAATGGCGCTCGCGCTCCCAGCGCGCGGCGTTCGGCCACAGCCGCTCGCGCGCGTAGCGGCGCACGGTGTCGCGCATCATCGCGTGCTGATCGGACAGGCGCATCTCAGGCTCCCGACAGGCGAACGTAGGTCACGGTGTGGTGGGTGAAGAGCTTCCCCGAGCGGCTGTGGCATTCGGCGACGCCGTAGATGCTGCGCTTGCCGAACTTGAGGATCCGCGCGGTGCAGCGCACCGGCTCCGCGATCGCGGGCGCGAGGAAGGCGGTGTTCAGCTCGGAAGTGAGCGCGTCGCGGTCGATGCCGATGCGCGACTTGATCGCGACCCACATCGCGCAGTCGGCCGCGGCCATCAGCGCCGGGCCGTTGACGATCCCGCCCGGGCGCTCGAGCGCAGGCCGGAACGGCAGCTCGATCGTGGCGCCGTCGGCGTCGACCGAGACCATGCGAAAGCCGTAGCTGCGCACGAAGCGCGAGCGCTCGAGCAGCGCCTGCAGCTGCCGCTTGGTCGCCGCGAGCTTCGGGCCCGCCATCTAGGCCAGCTCGATCGCCATCGCGGTAGCTTCGCCGCCGCCGATGCAAAGGCTCGCCACGCCGCGCTTGCCGCCGTACTTGCGCAGCGCGCCGATCAGCGTCACCACGATGCGCGCGCCCGAAGCGCCGATCGGGTGGCCGAGCGCGCAAGCCCCGCCATGCACGTTCACCTTCTCGTGCGGCAGCTTGTGCTCGCGCATCGCCGCCATCGCGACCACTGCGAAGGCCTCGTTGATCTCGAACAAGTCGACTTTGTCGGACGACCAGCCGGTGCGCTCGTAGAGCTTTCTGATCGCGCCCACCGGAGCGGTGGTGAACCAGCCAGGCTCCTGGGCGTGGGTGGCGTGGCCGACCACCGTCGCGAGCGGCGCGAGGCCGAGCTTGTCCGCGCTCGAGCGGCGCATCATCACCAGCGCCGCGGCGCCGTCCGAGATCGAGCTCGAGTTGGCCGCGGTCACCGTGCCGTCCTTGCGGAAAGCGGGCTTCAGGGTCGGAATCTTGGCGAAATTCGCCTTGAACGGCTGCTCGTCGGTCTCGACGAAGCGCTCTTCCTTGCCGGCCTTGATCGCGAGCGGAGTGATCTCCCAGGCAAACCAGCCCTCGGAATTGGCTTTTTGCGCTCTTTGCAGGGACGTCACCGCAAACTGATCCTGCGCTTCGCGGGTGAAGCCGTACTTCTGCGCGCAGTCCTCGGCGAAGCTGCCCATGAGCCTGCCTTTGTCGTAGGCGTCCTCCAGGCCGTCGTAGAACATGTGATCGAGCACCTGCTGGTGGCCCATGCGGTAGCCGCTGCGCGCCTTGGGCATGAGGTAGGGCGCGTTGGTCATCGACTCCATGCCGCCCGCGACCACCACGTCCATGCTGCCCGCGAGCAGCAGATCGTGCGCCAGCATCGCGGCCTTCATGCCCGAGCCGCACATCTTGTTGACCGTGGTGCAGCCCGCGGCGAGGGGCAGGCCCGCGCCCAAGCTCGCCTGGCGCGCCGGCGCCTGGCCCTGGCCCGCCGGCAGCACGCAGCCCATGATCACTTCCTCGACCTGCTCGGGCTTGAGCTTGGCGCGCTCGACCGCGGCGCGGATCGCCGCGGCCCCCAGCTCCGGCGCGGCGAAGCTCTTCAGCTCGCCCTGGAAGCCGCCCATTGGGGTACGGGCGGCGGATACGATGACAATCGGATCGTTCGTCATTGCGCTCTCCTAGGTCGTTTCCTCGAACAGCTCCCTGCCGATCAGCCAGCGGCGGATCTCGGACGTGCCCGCGCCGATCTCGTACAGCTTGGCGTCGCGCCACAGCCGGCCGGTGGGCGTCTCGTTGATGTAGCCCATGCCGCCCAGCGCCTGGATCGCCTCGCCCGCCATCCAGGTCGCCTTCTCGGCGGCGTAGAGAATCGCGCCGGCGGCGTCCTTGCGCGTCGTTTCGCCGCGGTCGAGCGCCTGCCCGACCGCGTAGACGTAGGCGCGGCAGGCCGAGTAGGTCGCGTACATGTCGGCCAGCTTGCCCTGCATGAGCTGGAACTCGCCGATCGGCTGGCCGAACTGCTTGCGCTCGTGCACGTAAGGCACCACTACGTCGAGGCAGGCGCCCATGATCCCCAAGGGGCCGCCGGCGAGCACCGCCCGCTCGTAGTCGAGACCCGACATCAGCACCTTGACGCCCTTGCCCTCGTCGCCCAGCACGTTCTCGGCCGGGACTTCGCAGTCGCGGAACACGAGCTCGCAGGTGTTCGAGCCGCGCATGCCGAGCTTGTCGAGCTTCTGCGCGGTGGAGAATCCCTTCATGCCCCTCTCGACGATGAAGGCGGTGATGCCCTGGTCGCTCGTCTTGCCGTAGATCACCAGCACGTTCGCGTCGGGGCCGTTGGTGATCCACATCTTGTTGCCGTTCAGCACGTAGCGCTCGCCCCTGCGCTCCGCGCGCAATCGCATGCCGACTACGTCGGAACCCGCACCCGGCTCGCTCATCGCGAGCGCGCCGACGTGCTCGCCGGAGACGAGCCTGGGCAGGTACTTGCGCTTCTGCGCCGCGCTGCCGTTGCGGCGGATCTGGTTCACGCACAGGTTGGAGTGCGCGCCGTACGACAGCCCGACGGAAGCCGAGGCGCGGCTGATCTCCTCCATCGCGACGATGTGCGCGAGATAGCCCATCGCGGTTCCGCCGTAATCCTCCTCGACCGTGATGCCGAGCAGGCCGAGCGCGCCGAGCTTCGGCCACAGCTCGGACGGGAATTCGTTCTTGCGGTCGATGTCCGCCGCGCGCGGCGCGATCTCCCCGGCGGCGAAATTGCTCACCGTCTCGCGCAGCATGGCGATGGTCTCGCCGTGATCGAAAGCCAAGATTTTCATTCGGGCGTGTCGGGGGTGTCGGGCAGCATCATCAGCGTCTGCTGCATCACGGCGCACAGCGTCTGCGCGCCGCTCTGCTCAGCGTACACCTCGCCGCGCGTAATCGAAAGCGTGCGGCCCGACTTGATCACTTCCGCGCGCGCGAGCAGGCGCTCGCCGCGCCCCGGCGCGAGGATGTTGATCTTGTATTCGACCGTCACCAGCGACGCGCTGGCCGGCATCAGGCTGTAGGCCGCGTAGCCGCAGGCGGTGTCGGCGATCATGCCGACGATGCCGCCGTGGACGAAGCCTTTTTGCTGCGTCAGGTCGGCGCGGAACGGCAGCTCGATCTCGCAGCGGCCCGGCGCGATGACCGCCATGCGCGCCCCGATCAGCGCCATCGCGCGCTGGCGCCCGAAACTGGCGCGGCAGCGCTCGGCGAAACGCGGGTCGGCGGGCTGGGGGCGAAGCGGGGCGTTCATGGCGCGAGGCTACTTGACGTTTACGTAAACGTCAACTTCGCCGGCGGCGCTCCGCGCCGAGGCGCTTGCGGATGCGCTTCTCGAACGCGGTGATTTCCGACAGCTGGGCCTCGAGGTCGCCGCGCTGCTGCTCGAGCAGCGCCTTGTGCTGCTCGAGCACCGCGAGAAAGCGCTCGAGCTGCGCACGCTCGCCGCGCCCCGGCTCGTACATGTCGATCAACTCGCGGATTTCCGACAGCGTCAGGCCGAGCCGCTTGCCGCGCAGCGTGAGCTTCAGGCGAGTGCGGTCGCGCGGTGTGTAGACGCGGCGCTGGCCCTCGCGCCGGGGCGCGAGCAGGCCCTGGTCCTCGTAGAAGCGGATCGCGCGCGGGGTGACGTCGAACTCGCGCGCGAGGTCGCCGATCGAGTATTCGGAGCGTTCCTTGGGCTCGGGCGAAGGAGGCTGGGCGGTCATGTCGCGGCGAAAGCACTACAATGCCGGTTGCGCGGCACCGGTCGCGCGGAATTCTACCCCTGCATCGTGGCGCGCGCTTCCTCCCTCGAGTTCCCTTTCCCCGAACCGCCCGCGCCGGGCGGCGTGACCGAGGTCGCGCCCGGCGTGTACTGGCTGCGCATGGCGCTGCCGTTCCAGCTCAATCACATCAACCTTTGGCTGCTGCGCGACGACGCGAACGGCGAGCCGGGCTGGACCATCGTCGACACCGGGATCGGCAACGCGGCGACGCGCGCGCTGTGGCAGCGGCTGATCGAGGAGACGATCGGCGCGCTGCCGGTGCGGCGCGTGATCGTCACCCACTACCACCCGGACCACGCGGGCAACGCCGCGTGGCTCTCCGAGCGCTTCGGCGCCGAGCTGTGGATGACCCAGGGCGAGTACCTCACCGCCCACGCCGTGCGCGACCGCGGCGCCGGCTACACCACCGACGCCGTGCTGCGGGTGTTCCGCCGCAACGGCCTGGACGAAGGGCTCGCCGCGAAGATGGCGCTGCGCGGCAACCCCTACCGCGACCTGGTGCCGGAATTCCCGCACACCTACCGGCGCGTGATCGAAGGCGACCGGGTGCTGATCAACGGGTTGCACTGGCGCGTGATCGTGGGCTACGGCCACGCGCCCGAGCACGCGTCGCTCTATTGCGAGGAGCAAAAGCTCCTGATTGCGGGCGACATGCTGCTGTCGACCATCTCGACCAACGTCAGCGTCTGGTCGATCGACCCCGAGGGCGACCCGCTGCGGCTGTTTCTCGAATCGATCCGGCGCTACCGGGAGCTCGCGCCGGACATCCTGGTGCTCCCGTCGCACGGGCTGCCGTTCCGCGGCGCGCACGAGCGCGTCGGCGAGCTCGAGGCTCACCACGACGAGCGCCTCGCCGAGCTCGCGGCGGCCTGCGCCGACGGCTGGAAGAGCGCCTACGACCTGATCGGCGTGCTGTTCCGGCGAACGCTCGACAACCATCAGATGTTCTTCGCCATGGGCGAGGCGATCGCGCACCTGCACTATCTGTACTACGCGGGACGCCTCGCGCGCGCCGAGGGCGCGCATGGGGTGATGCGCTACACTCGGGCGTAGGAGAATTGGCCATGGACGGACGCGCCCCCGCCCCACCCGAAGAGCTGGCAAAGGTCTACCGCGAGGTCGCGGAGCGGGCGGCGAGGATGTTCGGCGAGTATGCGCACAAGCATCCGCAGCTCGGCGGGGGCGGCGACGAGCTCGGAATCGGCAAGGCGTACATGGAGATGTACGCGCGCATGTTCGCGAACCCGATGGCGCTCGCCGCCGAGTCGATGAACATGTGGCTCGACTACGCCCAGCTGTGGCAGTCGAGCTGGATGAAGCTGCTCGGCCAGGACGGCAAGCCGGTCGCGGCGCCGGCAAGGGGCGACGCGCGCTTCAAGGACGACGAGTGGTCGAACAACTTCCTGTTCGATTTCGTCAAGCAGTCCTATCTGATCGCATCGCGCCACATACAGAGCGCGGTGTCCAATGTGGAAGGGCTGCCCGAGGAATCGCGGAAGAAGGTGGCGTTCTTCACCCGCCAGTACGTAGACGCGCTCGCGCCGTCGAACTTCGTCATGACCAATCCTCAGGTGCTGCGCGAGACGCTCGCCAGCGGAGGCCAGAACCTGGTCAAGGGCTTGAACAACCTGCTCGCCGACCTGGAAAAAGGCGACGGTCAGCTGCGCATCAGCATGACCGACGAGACGGCGTTCCGGCTCGGCAAGAACGTCGCCGGCACCCCCGGCAAGGTCGTGTTCCAGACCGACCTGATGCAGTTGATCCAGTTCCAGCCGACGACGCAGGAGGTTTTCCGGCGTCCGCTCTTGATCATCCCGCCGTGGATCAACAAGTACTACATCCTCGACCTGCGCGAGAGCAACAGCTTCATCCGCTGGGCCCTCGGGCAGGGGCACACGGTATTCGTGGTGTCCTGGGTCAACCCCGACAAGCGCCTGGCGGACAAGGGCTTCGAGGACTATATGCTTGAAGGATCGCTCGCCGCGATCGACGCCGTATGCAAGGCGACCGGCGAAGCGCAGTGCAACGTGATCGGCTACTGCCTGGGCGGGACGCTGCTTGGCAGCACGCTCGCCTGGCTTGCCGCGAAGGGCGACGACCGCATCGGCTGCGCCACCTTTTTCGTCAGCCTGCTGGATTTCTCGCAGCCGGGCGAGCTCGGCGTGTTCATCGACGAGGCGCAAGTCGCCAACCTCGAGAGGAAAATGAACGAGCGCGGCTACCTCGAGGGCTCGGAGATGGCGAGCACCTTCAACCTGCTGCGCGCGAACGACCTGGTGTGGTCGTTCGTGATCAACAACTACCTGCTCGGCAAGGACCCGTTCCCTTTCGACCTGCTGTACTGGAACTCGGATTCGACCCGCATGCCGGCCAGGATGCACAGCTTCTACCTGCGCAACATGTACCTGAAGAACCTGCTCGGCGTGCCGGGCGGGATCGAGCTCGCCGGCGTGCCGATCGATCTGTCGAAAGTGAAGCTGCCGGCCTACTTCATCTCGACCGTCGAAGACCACATCGCGCCCTGGAAGACGACCTACAAGGGCGCCAAGTACCTCGGCGGCGCGGTGCGCTTCGTGCTCGGCGGCTCGGGCCACATCGCCGGCATCGTCAACCCGCCGGCGGCGAAGAAGTACCACTACTGGACCAACGAGGCGATGCCTGCCACGGCAGACGAATGGTTCGCCGGCGCGCAGCAGCACCCGGGCTCGTGGTGGGAGGACTGGCAGCGCTGGATGGAGACGCAAAACGCGGGCGACAAGGTCCCCGCGCGCGTACCGGGGAACGGCGCGCTCAAGGCGCTAGAGGACGCGCCGGGCAGCTACGCCCGGCTGCGCCTAGGCGGCAGCGCGCAATAGCTAGCGCCGCTCGCCGCGGTGCTCGGCGAATTCGAGCGCCTCGTGCAGCTGCTTCTGCGCCTCGCGAATGAGTTCCATGGCCCGCACTCTATGGCCGCCGAAGTCGTGCGCGGCCCGGTCGAGATGGTGCTCGGAATTGGCGAGCGCGCGCTGCGCCGCGCGGATCTCGGGGTGTCGCTCCGCGGACATCGCCGCGGGCGCGGCCAACAGAATTGTCAGCATTCCGATTGCGATCTGCGTTCTTTTCATTTCCGGTTTCCTCCTTCGGTTGTGATGACGGCAGACCATCAACGCGCCGGAAGAGGGATGGTTTACCTTTAAATTTTCACGTCGCGCGGCTTGCGCGGCGCGCGCGCGGCGAGCCGGTCGTAGAGCCACTCCGGCAGCGCGCGCAGCGGGTAGGACACCAGCGCCATCTGCCACGGAATCACCGCCAGGCGCCGCTTCGCGTCGATCGCGCGCGCGATGCGGCGCGCGGCTTCGTCTGCCGGCAGAAGGAACGGCATGCGGTAGCGGTTGATCCGTGTCATGGGGGTATCGACGTAGCCCGGGCACACGGTCACTACCGATACGCCGCTGCCGCGCAATTCGACCCGCAGGCTCTCGAGCCAGGTGACCGCGGCGGCTTTGGAGGCGCAGTAGCCGCCGGCGCCGGCGAGGCCGCGAAAAGCCGATACGCTGGCGATGCCGCACAGGGTGCCGTGACCTGCGGCGCGCATCGCGGGGGCGAATGCGGCGAGGGTCGCCGCGAGCCCGATCACGTTCACCTCGAGCAGGCGGCGCAGCTTGGCGGTATCGCCAAGCGTCTCGCCGTGCGTGCCGGCCGAAACCCCGGCATTCGCGATGACCAGTTCGGGCGGTCCGAAGCGCGCGACGAATTCCTCCGCCGCGCGCGCGAGCGCCTGCTCGTCGGCCACGTCGAGGGGATAGACCGCGCTGTGCCCCGGCAGGCTCGCCGCGAGTGCCTCGAGCGCATCCTTGCGGCGCGCGATCAGCCCTAGCGTGTGTTGCGGGCCGGCGTAGCGGCGCGCGAGCGCTTCGCCGATGCCCGAGGACGCGCCCGTGATGACCGCGCGCATCGCGCGCCGGCTCAGCCCTTGCCGGCCATGCTCTTGCGCACGACGCCGATCAGGTAGTCGGTGACCGACAGCAACGCTTCGTGGCTCTTAACTGCGTCGGAGTTGATGGTGTAGCGACCCTGCACCGCCATCGCCGGTGTGCCGGTGATCTGGTAGGCGATCGAGAGCTGCGCGGCGCGCCGTACCCTGCTCTGCACGCCGAAGGAGCGCATCGCGGCGTCGAACTTCTTCACGTCGACGCCCTTGTTCGTCAGCCATTCGTGCAGTGCGGCAGGGTCCGCCGTGCGCAGGTGATCGCGATGGATCGCGTCGAACAGCGGGCGATGCAGCCGCTCGACCAGGCCGAGCGCGTCGAGCGAATAGAAGATCTGCGCATCGAGCGTCCACTGCGGGTTGTTGAACACCGCCGGGACGCGGCGAAACGCCACGTCCGACGGGAGTTTCCTCGCCCAGGGTTCGATCAGCGGCTCGAGATCGTAGCAATGCGGGCAGCCGTACCAGAAGAACTCGATGACGTTTATCTTGCCCGGGACCTCGACCGGCAGCGGCGGCGAGAGCTCGATGTACTGCTCGCCGGCGACTGGCGTGCCCTGTGCGAGCGCGGTCAGGGGTGCGGCCAGGGGTGCGAGCCCGAGCGCGAGCAGGATGCGGCGGCGGTCCGGATTCATCTCAGTTTGCCTTTGCGGAAGGGGGATTCTTCACTTTGACCACGCTGGCGTTGATTCCGTTCTGGGCCAGCGTCTGTCGCACCCGGTTGATGTCGTCAAGTTTTGTGTATGGACCGACCCGCACGCGGTACCAGGTCCCCTTGTCGGGCAGCGCCGCGGGCTCCACGCTCGAATCGATGCCGAGAATGGCGAGCTTCGCCTTCTGGTTGTCGGCTTCGGCGGGGTTCTGGAACGAGCCCGTCTGGATGAAATAGATGTCGGTTTCGCCGCCGGGCTTGGCCTTGGCGGCCGCGCGCAGGCTCTCCTTGAGCTGCTTTTCGGTAACGGGCTCTTCGCCCTTGGGCAGGATCTTGTAGAAATCGAACTTCGGCGTCGCGCCGCCGCCCGCGCCGCCTTCCTGCGGCATGCCGGCGATCGCCGGCAGCTTCTCGGTCGCATTGCCTTCCTTGGTCGCAGGCTGCGTCTTGCTGCTGAACGGCAGCGCGGTCCGGTTGAGGTAGAACGCGATGCCGAGCGCGATCGCCAGGCCGATCAGCAGCCCGATGAACACTCCGAGCAGGAAGCCGCCGCCGGACTTGTTGCGCGTCGCCTGGGACATCCTCGCCTTGGCCATTACATTTTCTCCGGAGCGCTGACGCCTAGCAGCGACAGCCCGTTCGAGAGCACCTGACGCACCGCTGCGCACAGCGCGAGCCGCGCCAGGCGCTGCGCTTCGTCGTCGAGCAGAATGCGCTCCGCATTATAGTAGCTGTGGAACTCGCCCGCGAGCTCGCGCAGGTAGAACGCGAGCGAGTGCGGCGCGAGCTCGCGCGCGGCCGTCTCGATCGTTTCCGGGAAAGCGCCCAGGCGCTGCATCAGCGCGAGCTCGCGCGGATGCTCGAGCGACGCGAGCGGCGCGCGCACCAGCTGCGCCGGGTCGCCGCCCCATTGCGCGAACACGCTGCACACCCTCGCGTGCGCGTACTGAACGTAATACACCGGGTTGTCCTGCGACTCGCTCTTGGCGAGGTCGAGGTCGAAGTCCAGGTGCTGATCGGACTTTCGCATCACGTAGAAAAAGCGCGCCGCGTCGTTGCCCACCTCTTCGCGCAGCTCGCGCAGGGTGACGAAGTCGCCCGAGCGCTTGCCCATCGCCACCTTCTCGCCGCCGCGGTAGAGCACTGCGAACTGCACCAGCGCCACCGTCAGGCGCTCTGCCGGCAGGCCGAGCGCCTGCAACGCGCCGCGCACGCGCGGGATGTAGCCGTGGTGGTCGGCGCCCCAGACGTCGATCACGCGCTCGAAGCCGCGCTCGAACTTTTCGGCGTGGTAGGCGATGTCGGAAGCGAAGTAGGTGTACTGCCCGTTCTCGCGCTGCACGACGCGGTCCTTTTCGTCGCCGAAGGCGCTCGAGCGGAACCACAGCGCGCCATCCTTGCGGTACAGATGCCCGCCCGTCTCGAGCCGCTCGACGGTCTTCGCCACCGCGCCCGAGTCGTACAGCGACTGCTCCGAGAACCAGCGGTCGAACTCGACCCGGAACCGGGCCAGGTCGTCGCGCTGGTCGGCGAGCATTTCCTCCAGCGCGAAGCGGTGCAGGCCGCGCCAGTCCTCGCCCAGCAGCGATTTGGCGGCGGCGATCAGCGCGTCGAGCGCCGCGTCGGGGTCCGCCTCCGGCGCGGGCTGGGGC
>JBAUTD010000133.1:0-2351 GCA_049582045.1 Burkholderiales bacterium | reverse complement strand
GGCCTTGCTGCCGGCGTGCAGATGCACCGACGCGGCGACGATCTCCAGTACCGCCTTGATTTCGGGGTCGGTCTCGCGCGCCAGGGCCTTGTCCACCACCGCCAGCGCCGCAGCGCGCGGGTCGTCGGCCAGCTCGCGCGCGGCTTTCAGGCGCGTGCCGCGGTCGCGCGACAGCAGGCGCAGCGCGGAAACCGCGGAATCGAGCACTCCGCGGATCCGATTGTTGAGCACCAGGTCGCTCGCGTCGTCCGGCACCGGCGAGATCTTTTCCCCGCTGACCGCGTCGATCGCGCTGTCGCCGTTGACGATCAGCACCCGGTCGCCCGAGGTCTGGACGTTGCCCGCGAGCAGCGCCTTCAGCAGCGGCTCGGCCTGCTCGTCGCCGGATTCGACCAGGGCGTTGATCGCGGCGATCTTCTCGTCGCTGCCGTCCCCCAGCGCGATCTTGTGGACGACGGCCGCATCGAGCGCCAGCGCTGGCGGCGCGAACGCCGCCAGCGCCAGCAGCAGGGCGAAAAAGAGACTGCGCACTCAGCTCTTCTTCGTCATCTTCACCGCGATTTCCTTCTTGCCCTTGTCCTCCGGCAGGTAGGGGCTCCAGGGCTGCGCCTTGATCGGGCCCTTGGTCTTCCACACCACGTCGAACTGTCCGTCGGCGCGCACCTGGCCGATGAACACCGGCTTGTGCAGGTGATGGTTGTGCGGATCCATCTCGATCGTGAAACCGTCCGGCGCGTGAAACTTCTGCCCGCCCATGGCGGCGATCACCTTGTCGACGTCGAAGCTCTTGGCCTTCTCGACCGCCTGCTTCCACATGTGGATGCCGATGTAGCTGGCTTCCATCGGGTCGTTGGTCAGGGGCTTCGAGGCCGAGGGGAGCTTCTTCTTCCTGGTGTACGCCGCCCACTCCTTCTTCCAGCCCTCGTTCGTCGGGTTCTTGATCGACATGAAGTAGTTCCAGGCCGCGAGCTGTCCAACCAGCGGCTTGGTGTCGACGCCGCGCAGCTCTTCCTCGCCGACCGAGAACGCGACCACCGGGATGTCGGTCGCCTTCAGGCCCTGGTTGCCGAGCTCCTTGTAGAACGGCACGTTCGAGTCGCCGTTGATGGTCGACACGACCGCGGTCTTGCCGCCTCCGGCGAACTTCTTGATGTCGGCCACGATCGTCTGGTAGTCGCTATGCCCGAACGGGGTGTACACCTCCGCGATGTCGGCGTCGGTGATGCCTTTGGAGTGAAGGAAGTAGCGCAGGATTTTGTTCGTGGTGCGCGGGTAGACGTAGTCGGTTCCGAGCAGGAAGAAGCGCTTGGCCCCGCCGCCGTCCTCGCTCATCAGGTACTCGACCGCCGGGATCGCCTGCTGGTTGGGCGCGGCGCCGGTGTAGAACACGTTGTACGACAGCTCCTCGCCTTCGTACTGCACGGGGTAGTACAGCAGCCCGTTCAACTCCTCGAACACCGGCAGCACGGATTTGCGCGACACCGAGGTCCAGCAACCGAACACCGCCGCCACCTTGTCCACGGTGAGCAGCTGGCGCGCCTTCTCGGCGAACAGCGGCCAGTTGGAGGCCGGGTCGACCACCACCGGCTCGATCATGTGGCCCATGACCCCGCCCTTGCGGTTGATTTCCTCGAAGGTCATCAGGTCGACGTCCTTCAGCACCGTCTCGCTGATCGCCATCGTGCCCGAGAGCGAATGCAGCACCCCGACCTTGACCGTAGGCTTGGCGAACAGGCTCGGCGAGGCCAGCCCGCCGGCGGCGGTCGCGGCTCCGAGCGTCAGGCCTTTGACGAATGTGCGTCTTTTCATGCTTGTCCTCTCTGAAGTGTGGATGGGATCCCGGCGGCCTCACAGCTGCCTCGCCACGAGACCTCGCAACGACCGTGCCATGCTGTTTTCGCCCCCGCGCCCGGCGCGGCGATGCACGAGCACGCATGGTTTCAGTGCGCGCGCGGCGCGCGGCGCACGGTTTTGAGGCGGGCTAGGGCTTGATCCTCGTCAAACCGCGAGCGGGCGCGCGCGCTAGCCTGAGCGCGTTGCCATCCGGAGACGACATGAAAATCAAGGAAATCTGCAGCCGCGTCGTGATCGTGGCCGAGCCCCAGACCGACCTGCGCGAGGCCGCGCGCCTGATGCGCGACCACCACGTCGGCGCCCTGATCGTGATCGAGAAGCGCGACGGCGCCACGCGCCCGATCGGGATTGTCACCGACCGCGACATCGTGGTGGCGGTGGTCGCCGACGCGGACGTGCGCCCGGAATCGCTCACGCTGCGCGACCTGATGTCGGGCGAGCTCGCCCTCGCCCGGGATACGGACGGCGTGTTCGAGGCGGTCGACAAGATGCAGGAC
>JBAUTD010000132.1:0-3071 GCA_049582045.1 Burkholderiales bacterium | reverse complement strand
CTCCTGCCCGACATCTCGCTCACCGGTTCGGCCGGACTGGCGAGCGGCGTGCTGGTCAACTTCCTCAACGCGCCCACCGCGAGCCTGGCGCTCGGGGCGTCGCTGCTCCAGCCGGTCTTCGACGGCGGCCGGCTGCGCGGACAGATCGACGTGTCGCAGTCGCGCGAGCGCGAGCTGATGCAGGCCTACCGCAAGGCCATCCTCGCCGCGCTGGCCGACGTCGAAAACGCGCTCGCCTCGGTCGGCCGCACGGCGGACCAGGAAACGCTGCAGGCGCAGGTGGTCGAACAGGCGCGAATCGCGCTGCGCCTCGCGGAAGTGCGCTACCGCGAAGGCGTCGACGATCTGCTCGTCGTGCTAGACGCGCAGCGCACCCTGTTTCAGTCCCAGGACCAGCTCGCGCAACTCCGGCTTTCCCGGCTGCAGGCTTCGGTCGGCCTGTTCAAGGCGCTCGGCGGCGGCTGGGGATGAAGCGCGCGTTGCGGTGGATTACTCCCGCGGTTCGCCCTGCGAGTTGACCGTCACCGTGGCCCCGGGAGGGGCGGTCGTTTGCATTCGATGTCCCTCGCCGCGGAAATTGTAGGTCACGTCCCAGTAGTCCGGACGCGCCTGACCGGGGACGTTTTCGCAGCGTTTGACGTCCTGCGTCTGCGCCGGCTGGCCGCCGTCGCGACCGACGTTGGCGCCTAGCGCAGCTCCCGCAACAGCGCCGCCGACTGTGGCGAGATCCTGGCCGCGCCCGTTGCCGACCTGATGGCCGAGAATGCCGCCGATGACGGCGCCGGCGATCGCGCCGGGAACATTGGCATGGCTCTGCTCGGGCGCGATCTGCTGGTGCTCGACCCAGCATCGCTGCGTGGGCGGTCCCACCACCGCGTGCACCGAAGTCACGTCCGCCTCGAACAGGCGCTCGTCGTGGCGCCGGCGATAGTCGTGGCGCTCGGTGCGCGTCTCGGCCTGGGGCACCGGGGCAAAGCGTTCGTCGCGGATGCGCGCTTTCGGACCTATCGCGCGCACCGACGAAACGCGGTTGTTCAGACCCATCGCCGCGAGCGACGGATATCTCCCGGGACGCAGAACCACGCACCGCCCGCGGAAGCGGACGTCTTCGCATACCTCCCACCGATTGCCCACGACCTCGACCGACGAGGCGCGGTCATTGAATCCGTAGCGACCGAAGTCGCCGATTTTCCCTTGGGTCGTGAAAGACCGGCCGTGAAACCCTTCGCGTTCGTAAAACGTCGCCTGTGCAGCCGCCTGCATCGCGAATGCCGCTCCGACCAGCCCCAATGCGGTTCTGAATATTGCGTTCATTGATTGAGCCCTGCAAGTGACCGCGCCACGGATCCGAGTGCGAATCCGTGGCCGGCGGGGTTTAGATGTCGGCGCTCAGTTGGCGAGCAGGAGCTGAAGGATGACGCCGGTGGCGATCGCGACCAGGACATAGTCTGCGCCGGTTTGCACCCAGTGGTAGCCACGGGGCGGCGCGCTCAGATGGTGGCCGCGCCAGTCGTCGACCACATATTGCCGGTGCCGGTATTGGACCGGAAGGCGCTCGCCGCGGTAGAAGGCGTGGTTCGGGCCCGCGCCGCGACCCTCATCGCGCCGGTCGTTCCGCGCGCGACCCTGGTAGTTGCGCTGATCCTGCTGGCGCTGACCTCGCATCTGGTCATTGCGACCGTGGTCGTAGCGGTCTGAGTTCTGCTGGCCGCGGGGTTGCATCTGTTGCTCGTGACCGCGGTCGTCGCGGTCGCCATTGCGTTGACCCTGGGCGAACGCGGATCCCCCAGTACTCAAAAGCACCGCCATGACGGCGGACACAATCACTGTTCTTTTCATGCTTGACTCCATTGGGTTGGGTGGTGCTATGCGACGCCGAAGATAGGGCAATTCCGCACGCAATTCAGTGCGCTGGCACACGCTGCGCCATATGTTCGGTATCGCACGGACTACGGCCGGGACGCGGCGGATCATCGTGAAACGCACATCCGGCCAGGTGCACCATGAGCCAGCATCCCGCGCGCGCCATGTACGATCAGATCGAAGAGACGCTGACTTCGATCACGATGCAGCTGCGCTCGGCGATCCAGGCAGACACCGATGTCGCGGCTCGCGCAAGCGAGCGGGCGGGCGCGGCGGGTAATCGCCTGCAGCGCCCGGACGGCTGGGCGCGGCGGGTGACGACGGAGCTGGGTTCGGTGCTGCTCGATACGCTGGGGCTTGCCGCGACCATCGAATGGCACCTGCAACAGTGCCGCAAGTGCACCGGCCTTGACTACGAACTGTCGGTGAACAACACGTCGCGCTTCGACCTGCCGGAGAAATTTGCGGCCACGCTGTTCGAGATCTACAGCGAGGCGCTGAGCAATGTCGCGCGCCACGCGTACGCGAGCCGGGTGACGGTCGCACTCGCCATCACGTCGGACGCCGTCACGATGGTCGTGGCGGACAACGGCGTCGGGCTCGGCAACTGGGGCGGCGACTCGAGGGCGGGCGGACTCTCGGTCATGCGCGAGCGCTCCCACGCGCACAAGGGGCTTTGCACCGTGACCGCGGCGCGGGGCACCGGCACCACGGTCATTGTCAGCTTGCCGTTCGCGGTATCGCCATGACGACCTGCGCAGAACGCTTGAGCCTGCTGGCGGGCTGCCGCGACGCGTCGAGCCTCAAGTCCGCGGTGCAGGAGCTCTGCACCGAATTCGGCAAAGTCACGCACATCGACGTACTCACCATGACCGAGGCCGAGAGGCGGCGCGCGCTGTGCTTCCTGCGCCTCGAGTCCTCGGCGCAGGAGCAGGAACTGATGCGGTCACTCGGCGCGCCGCGGTTCGGCGAGGACGTGCTGATCGTGGTCGATCTTCCGCGCAGTTCAACCCGACCGGTTGCTTAGGCCGTCGCGGCGCGAACCGTTCCAGGAAACTTTCCCCCTATTCAGGGGTCCTCGTCAGGGGTCGGGCGGGTTGCGGCGCACGGCAGCTGGCACAACCCGATGCCGGGCCGGGCGCGCGTTGGGAAACGGGAGACGACATGAACGCGACACGACAGCTCCGCGATCTGGGGCAAAGCCTCTG
>JBAUTD010000131.1:0-2230 GCA_049582045.1 Burkholderiales bacterium | reverse complement strand
GCGCAGGACGCTGGCGAAGGTGCTCTTGCCGCTGCGGGCCTGCCCGCCGACCAGGACGATGGCGCCGGGATCGATGGCCTCGGCGAGCCTGGAGCAATAATCGAGCAGACGCGGGTACTGATCGAGGATGAAGGACACTGCGGCCCCGAGGTCCGGCACCACCGCGTCAGGGGAAGCCCAGGCGCGGTAATCCAGCCCGGCATACCCGGTTTCCACCAGAATCGACTTCAGTCCGGCGCGACGGGCGGTTTCCACGTCCACCGACGAATCGCCGACCATCCACGACAGCTCGCGCGCCGCGTTGAAATCGCGCGCGGCGCGATCGATCAATCCCGTCTTGGGCTTTCTGCAGTCGCAGTCGATCTTCAGCTCGGTGCGCTCGCCCGGAAAACCCCGGTCCGGATGGTGCGGACAATAGTAGATGCGATCGACGAAGGCACCGCGCCGGCCGAGCAGCGTCTCGAGCTTGGCGTGGATCTCGCGCAGTTCGGCTTCGCTGCACTCGCCGCGCGCGACCACCGGCTGGTTCGAGACCACGCAGCAGCGGTATTCCGACTCGTTCAGCCGCCGTATTGCCGCCTCTACTCCCGGCAGGAGCTCCAGTTGCACCGGGTCGCGCAGGTGATCGACTTCGCGGTTGATGGTGCCGTCGCGGTCGATGAACACCACTGGTTGCGGCCGCCCGAGGCTTGCACGGGCGATCTTGCCGGAACGGAAATCCGCGCAGGCCCGATCGAGCCGGGCCGGCGTGCCGATGTCCTTGATGTACTCGGGGCTGCGGTAGCCGCGCAGCAGGAGGCCCTGTCTCAGCATGGCGGGAAACAGATCCTTGGCGAAGTCGAGCGGCCCCGTCACGCTGCGCCAGGGCGCAAGGGCGTCCCGGCGCACCCAGTAAAGG
The DNA here is from genome assembly GCA_049582045.1 of Burkholderiales bacterium. Lineage (GTDB taxonomy): Bacteria > Pseudomonadota > Gammaproteobacteria > Burkholderiales > SG8-39 > DAHVFK01. The sequence continues at coordinate 1,332 of JBAUTD010000131.1, read as the reverse complement.
GCGGCATTCACCAGGTTCGGGTACCAGCGCGCGGCATCGTGCGGATAGGGATGAAAGCCGATCACCCGCTCCTCGGCGTCGACCTCCACCAGGTCCGAATCCTGCGGGTGGTCGTTCGGGTGCAGGAACAAGGTCGCCGCGGCGGCTGGCGCCTGGGCATGGAACGCCTGGAAGCGCTCCAGGTCGACCTCCAGCATCGTGTCGCCGTACATCACCAGGAATTCCGGCGCGAGCCGCTCGAAGACCGCCAGAGTTGCCCCCGCGGTGCCGCGCGGCTCGCCGTCATCCACGCATTCGAGCCGAAGACCCCAGTTACCCTTCGCCGCGCAGAATTCGACGATCTGCCCGGCCGCGTGATTGACGAGGACGAGCACGTCGCTGAAGCCGTGCTTCTTCGCGAGCAGCACCTGGCGCTCGAGCAGCGGAACGCCGCACAGGTCCACGAGCGGCTTGGGACGCCCGCCGAGCCGCTCGCGCAGCCGCGTGCCCGTGCCTCCGGCGAGGATCACCAGCTGCCTCACCCGGCAACCTCCTGCGCGGCGACCTGCGCAACCGCCTTTCGCACCGCCTGTGCGGAGCCGAGCTTCGGCCGCCAGCCGAGCTTGGTCAGCTTGGCGACCGAATAGGCGAACCTGGGCACATCCCCGACCCAGCCGCGGTTGCCGTGCCCGTAGGTGATGCGCGCCGCCGGGGCGACGGCGGCCACCACCTGCTCGGCGATGAAGCGCACGGTCACCCCTTCGTCCTCGGCGCCGATGTGGTAGCAGGCCAGGCGCTCAGGCGCGCGGGCGCGGATGAAGAGCATCGCCTCGACGAGGTCCTCGACGTGGAGGTAGCTCTTTTGCTGCGTGCCATCGCCGAGCACGTCCAGGTTCGTCGGCGTGGCCCGAAGCTTGCGCACGAAGTCGTAGATCGCGCCGTGCGTGGCCGGAGTCCCGATGACGTTCGGGAAGCGGAACACGAACGCGCGCTCGAGGTGACTTTCGAGCGCCGCGCTGATCGCGCCTTCGGAGGCGAGCTTCATCGCGCCGTAGCTCGAGATCGGGAACAGCGGTCCGGAGTCTTCGGACAGGAGACGATCGCCGTGGTCGCCGTACACCGCCGAGCTGGACGCGAACGCGATCGTCGGTATTCCCAGCTCCTTCATCAGCGCGAGCGTATTGAAGGTCGTCATGAAGGTGTCGCGCAGGTCGACGCCCGGGTCAGCGATGCCGGCCGGAATGTCCGAGTTGGCCGCGAGGTGCCAGACCTCCGTGATCGCACTGCGCGCGTGCGCCTCGCGGAGCGCCTGGCGATAGGTCTCGAGATCGGCGAGCTCGACCGCCTCGAAAG
>JBAUTD010000130.1:0-3287 GCA_049582045.1 Burkholderiales bacterium | reverse complement strand
CGGATCGGCTATCGAAATACGACGTCAAGTTCACCCGCGTCTACCAGAGCACCTTCCTGCGCGATCTGCTGTCGTGGGTCGTGCCGGCGCTGGTGTTCTTCGGAGTGTGGTTCTTCATGGTTCGCCGGTTCGCCGGTCAGCAGGGAATGGGCAGCTTCATGAACATCGGCAAGAGCCGCGCCAAGGTCTACGTCGAGAGCAAGACCGGGGTGAGCTTCGCCGACGTCGCCGGCGTGGACGAGGCGAAAGCCGAGCTGCAGGAGGTGGTCGAGTTCCTCAAGAACCCGGAGCGCTACGGCAGGCTCGGGGCGCGAATCCCCAAGGGCATCCTGCTGATCGGCCCGCCGGGCACTGGCAAAACGCTGCTCGCGCGCGCTGTCGCGGGCGAGGCCGGCGTGTCGTTCTTCTCCATTTCGGGCTCCGAATTCGTCGAGATGTTCGTCGGGGTCGGGGCCGCGCGCGTACGCGATCTGTTCGAGCAGGCGCGGCAGAAGGCCCCCGCGATCATCTTCATCGACGAGCTCGACGCGCTGGGGCGCGCGCGCGGCACCGGATTGATGGGCGGGCACGACGAGAAGGAGCAGACGCTCAACCAGCTGCTCTCGGAGCTGGACGGCTTCGATCCAAGCATCGGCCTGGTGCTGCTGGCGGCCACCAACCGGCCCGAGATTCTCGATCCGGCGCTGCTGCGCGCCGGCCGCTTCGACCGCCAGGTGCTGGTCGACCGTCCCGACAAGATCGGCCGGCTGCAGATCCTGCAGGTGCACGTGAAGAAGATCCGCCTGGCCGAGGGGGTAGAGATGGAGCAGGTCGCGGCGCTCACGCCGGGGTTCTCCGGCGCCGACCTGGCCAACCTGATCAACGAGGCCGCGCTGCTCGCCACCCGGCGCGGCGCGGACTCGGTGACGTTGAACGATTTTACCCAGGCCGTCGAACGCATCGTCGCCGGCCTGGAGAAGCGAAGCCGCGTGCTGAACGAAGCCGAGCGGCGCACGGTCGCCTACCACGAGATGGGCCACGCGCTGGTCGCGATGTCCCTGCCGGGCAGCGACCCGGTGCACAAGATCTCGATCATCCCGCGCGGCGTCGGCGCGCTCGGGTACACGATCCAGCGCCCGACCGAGGATCGTTTCCTGATGACACGCGAGGAGCTGGAGAACAAGATGACGACCCTGCTCGGCGGCCGCGCTGCAGAGCAGGTCGTGTTCGGCCACTACTCGACCGGAGCGGCCGACGACCTGGCCAAGGTCACCGGCATTGCGCGCAGCATGGCGCTGCGCTTCGGCATGGTGGAAAAGCTCGGCCAGGTTTCGTTCGAGGAGACCCAGCCCAACTACCTCGGCGTGCCGATGCAGCAGCAGCGCGAGTACAGCGAGGACACCGCGCGCGAGATCGACATCGCGGTGCGCGACATCGTGCACACCGCGTTCGACCGCGCAGTCGCGCTCCTCAGCCGCGAGCGCGACGTCCTCGAGCGCGGCGCGAAGCTGCTGTTGGAGAAGGAAACGCTTGCCGAGCCCGAGCTCGCCGAGCTGAAGGCGGCCGTGCAGTCCGCTTGAGTCAGCGCGCCGAGGCCGACGCCTCGCGGGCCGCGACTCCGATCGACTCGCTCAGCGTCGGATGAGGATGGATGGCCGCGGCCACGGCCTCCACCGTCATCCCTGCTCTCACCGCGAGCGCGCCCTCCCCCAGCAGCGATGCTGCGCCCTCGGCCAGGATGTGAACGCCGAGTACCGCGCGGCTCGTCTTATCGTAGACCAGCTTGAGCAATCCTTCGGGGTGTCCCGAAACCTGGGCCCGTGCATCCGCCCGGAAATCGTAGCGTGCAACGCCGACCTCGTGCCCGGCCGCGCGGGCCGCGATTTCCGTCAGTCCGGCAATGCCTACTTCGGGCGCACTGAAGATGACCGCCGAGTTGCTCGCCGGCTCGGGAAAACGGGTCGGTCGGCCAACGAGGTGTCGCGCAAGCGCCAGTGCCTGTGCGCTCGCCCAATGGGCGAACATCGGGTGGCCCACGACGTCGCCGATGGCGTAGATGCCCGGCTCGTCCGTCTCCAGCTTTGCGTCCACCTTTATGCCGTGGCGGTCGTGACGCACGCGGGTGTGTTCGAGGCCCAAACCCTCCACGTTGGGGCGGCGCCCGGTCGCCTCGAGCACGATCTCCACCTCGGCCTCGTGCGGCGCGCCCGCCGCATCGCGGTACTGGACGGCTACGTGATCCCCCCTGGGTGCAATTGCCGCGACCGACGCGCCGATCTCGAGCGCGACGCCATGCCGTCGGATGTGGTCCTGCAGCGCGACGGCGATTTCCTCGTCGACCGGGGCGAGGATGCGCGGGCCGGCCTCGATCAGCGTCACGCGGCTGCCGAAGGCGGCGAAGATTTGCGCCATCTCCACGCCGATGGGTCCCGCGCCGATTACCGCCAGGCGCGGCGGTACGCGGTCGACCCCGAGTATCTGCTCGCTCGTGAGCACCTGGGGCAGATCGCCTCCCGGCACCCGCAGCGGGTTCGGCAAAGAGCCGGTCGCGATGATCGCATTGGAGAACTCGATCTCGACCGGTCTTCCGTCGCGCAGTGCGACGCGCGCCCGGCGCGGCCCGAGCAGCGCGGCTGTGCCGAACTGCACGTCGAGCCCCGAAATCTGGCGCGCATGCGCCAACGCACCGCCGCTGCGTCGGGCCAGGATCTCGGTCTTGCGCTTCATGATGGTGCTCCAGCCGACGCCAATCTCTCCCGCCGGAACCTGCAGCCCGAACTCGCGGGCGCGCCGGATCGCCTGCAGACGCTCCGCGCTCTCGCGCAGGATCTTGGATGGAATGCAGCCCTCGAACAGGCAGGTGCCGCCGAGCCCCGCGCCTTTCTCGACCAGCAACACCCGGCGCCCCGCGCTCGCGAGCGCCATGGCGGCAGGCGTGCCGCCCGGTCCTCCGCCAATCACCAACAGGTCGACTGTCGTCATATCCGTATCCTGAGTTGCGCGCGCATCCGCTTGCATCTTTGATAGCACGCGCCGCGGCGACGGGATTGATCTCGCGCAAGGCGGTGTCGTGCCGCCGCGGCCGCCCGGCACTAAGATGCAATCGAATATGTCTTCCATCCCCACCGCCGAGCCGCTCGGGCTGTCAAGCGCAGAGGCCGAACGTCGCCTATAGCAGACCGGGCCGAACACGGTGCGGGAGGAGTAGCGCCACCCGATCCGAGCGCTGCTTCTCAAGTTCTGGGCACCCGTTCCGTGGTTGCTCGAAGCGGCGGTGGTGCTGGAAGTCGCGCTGCACAAGCTTGACG
>JBAUTD010000129.1:0-3295 GCA_049582045.1 Burkholderiales bacterium | reverse complement strand
GCGAGTTCGGGCCGGTGCGCTGGACCGGCCAGCGCCGCATCGCGCTGCCCGCGCTGGGCGGCGAAATGCGCTTCGAGCGCGTGCGCGGAGCCGGCGTCGCTCTCGCGAAGTTGCAGGGTCGACCGGTCCAGCTGCGCTTGCGGGGAGGCGGCGAACGGCTCCAACCTGATTCGCGGCGACCCCGTCGTACCCTCAAGAATCTGTTTCAGGAGGCTGGCTTGCCGCCGTGGCAGCGCGACCGCCTGCCACTGCTGTTCTGCGGCGAGGACTTGGTCTGGGCGCCCGGTATCGGCGTCGACGTCAGTTATCGCACCCCGGCCGGAGACGCTGGGCTGGTGCCGCGATGGCGTTCCTGCGTCGACGCAACTCATTGAATTTACGCGGTTCGGAACCGTGCCGTGATAGAATTTCGCCTTAACTTTTTCAAGCTTGCGAGGGAGAACGAGGTATGGCGGTCGAGAGGACCCTGTCCATCATCAAGCCGGACGCAGTGAACAAGAGCGTGATCGGCCAGATCTGCGCACGTTTCGAAGCGGCGGGGCTCAAGATTGTCGCGGCGCGCATGATGCATCTGTCGCGCGCGCAGGCCGAAGGCTTCTATGCGGTGCATCGCGAGCGGCCCTTCTTCCGCGACCTGGTCGAGTTCATGATTTCAGGCCCGGTGCAGGTGCAGGTCCTCGAAGGCGAGGGCGCGATCGCCAAGAACCGTGAACTGATGGGCGCCACCGATCCGAAGAAGGCGGTCAAGGGCACGATCCGCGCGGATTTCGCGGATTCGATCGACGCCAACGCAGTGCACGGCTCGGACGGGCCGGACACCGCGCGCACCGAGATCGGGTATTTCTTCCCCGCGTGCGAGATTTTTTCGCGCTGAACCGGGGCACAGAGCGGCGATGAGCGACAACCTGCTGAATTTCGACGCGCATGCGATGGAACGCCATTTCGCCCGGCTGGGCGAGAAGGCGTTTCGCGCGCGGCAGGTGCTGCGCTGGATTCATCAGTGTGGGGAGTCGGACTTCGCGCGCATGAGCGACCTTGCCAAGGACCTGCGCGCCAAGCTCGCGCAAGCGGCGCGCGTGGAGGCGCCCGCGGTCGTCGCCGACGAGGTGGCGTCTGATGGCACGCGCAAGTGGCTGCTCAAGGTCGACAACGCGAACTCGATCGAGTCAGTGTTCATCCCGGAAGACGATCGCGGGACCTTGTGCGTGTCCAGTCAAGCCGGTTGCGTGCTCGATTGTGCCTTCTGCTCCACCGGGAAGCAGGGATTCAACCGCAACCTGACGACGGCGGAGATCATCGCCCAGCTCTGGCTTGCCAACCGGCTGCTGGGGCACGACCCGAAGGACAAGCGCGTCATCACGAACGTGGTCCTGATGGGCATGGGCGAGCCGCTGCTCAATCTCGAGGCGGTGATTCCCGCCCTGCGCCTCATGCTCGACGACAACGCCTACGGATTGTCGCGGCGCCGCGTCACTGTCTCGACATCCGGCTTGGTTCCAGGCATGGACCGGCTGCGTGAAGAATGTCCCGTCGCGCTTGCCGTCTCGCTGCATGCGCCGAATGATGCCTTGCGAGACCGCCTTGTGCCGCTGAACCGCAAGTATCCGCTGCGCGAGCTGATCAAGGCCTGCAATCGATATCTCGATCGAGCGCCGCGCGACTTCATCACCTTCGAGTACGTGATGCTCGAGGGCGTCAACGATTCGGACGGATACGCTCGCGAGCTGTGCGCTCTTGCGCGGCGCGTGCGGTGTAAGTTCAACCTCATTCCATTCAATCCCTTTCCGAATTCTGGCTTTCGCCGCTCGGATCCCGAGAGGATCCGTTCTTTTGCCGAAATCCTGCGACGCGACGGGTTGACGGTGACCACCCGCAAGACGCGCGGCGAGGGCATCGACGCGGCGTGTGGACAGCTCGCCGGCGACGTAGCGGACCGCACGCGTCGCAGCGGCCTCAAGGTTCACAAGCTTACGGAGCTACGCGCATGAAGCTATATCTGTTCGGCCTCGTTGCCGGAGCACTTCTGGCGCTGGCTTCGGGCTGCGCCTCGCAGCCCCCGGAGTCGACCGCCTCGTCGACGGGGGTCGACACCGGTGTGATCGTGGGGGAGGTAGGTGACCCGCGCAACCGCGCCCGAATACACACGGAGCTGGCGGCGGCCTATTACAGCCGCGGCAGCATGGCAGTGGCGCTGGAGGAACTGCGCACCGCGGCCGCGGCCGATCCCACGTATGCGGCCACCTACAGCATGTTTGGGCTGGTATACATGGAATTGCGCGAAACTAAGCTCGCGCAGCAGAATTTCGAACACGGACTGGCACTGTCGCCTAACGATCCGGACATCAACCACAATTATGGCTGGTTCCTGTGCCAGACCGGCCACGAAGAGGAGTCGATCCGGTATTTTCTGCGGGCTATCGCTAACCCGCTCTATCCGACTCCGTGGCGCTCCTACACTGCCGCAGGCGTGTGCTCCATGCGCAAGGGCAATATCAAAGACGCCGACCAGTTTTTTCAGCGCGCGCTCAAGCTGCAGCCAAACGAGCCAATGGCATTGCTGCAAATGGGTGAGATCCGCTACCGCGATGGCAGGATGACCGAAGCGCGCAACTACGTGTCGCGCTTCAATGCCGTCGTGTCGCCTACCGCAGAGTCCTTGTGGCTTGCGTTGCGCGTGGAGCGCAGACTGGGCGAGCGACTGGCGGAGGCGAAGCTGGCGAGTGAGCTCAGGCACCGCTTCCCCGGCTCGCGCGAGAGCCAGGCACTGCAACGCGGGGACTATGAGTAGCGATACGGTCCACGAACCCGGGTTCGAAGAGCAGCCGACCGAACTCTCGGATGAGCAGCCGCGCGGGGAGCAGGTGGGCGAGATCCTGGCGCGGGCGCGCGTCGCGCGGGGCTTGACCCTAGACGACGTCGCGCAGCAGCTCAAGTTCGGCGTGCGTCAGATCGACGCGCTGGAGCAGGGTCGCTTTGAGAGCTTGCCGGGGAGCACCTTCGCGCGCGGCATGGTCCGGAGCTATGCGCGCATGCTCAAGCTCGACGCCGAGCCGCTGCTCGGTCAGATCGAGGGCAAGTTCGTGGTCCCCGACGCAGATCGCCTCGCTACCCGCTATGGGGAGCCGGTGCCGTTTTCCGACGGCTCAAGGCGGTCGAACATCACTTACGCCGTACTTTCGGTGGCGATCCTGCTAGTCGTGGCAGGCGTGCTGTTCGGCTGGCAACAGGAGCGTTCGCGTGCAACGCGTCTGAACTTTGTTCCGGCCGCACGGGTGCCGCTGGCGCCGCCCCGTCC
>JBAUTD010000128.1:0-3330 GCA_049582045.1 Burkholderiales bacterium | reverse complement strand
CCCCATGGTCGAGGCGGTGGCGAGCGACGAGCCGCACACGGCGCCGAAGCCGGCGCAGGCGGCGATGGCCGCCATCGCGACGCCGCCGCGCATCCAGCCGAGCCAGGCATTGGCCGCTCGAAAAAGGTCGCGGCTCAATCCGGCGCGGGTCGAGATGTTGCCCATCAGAACGAACATCGGCAGCACCGACAGGTCGTAGATCGAAAACTGCGAGTAGGCGAGGTTCTTGAGCTGGGCGAGGAAGATCAGCGGGTCGCCGAGCACCATCATGCCGGCCGCACCGACCAGAATCATCGAGTACGCGATCGGGATCCGGATCGCGATCAGCCCCACCAGGGCAACGAGCCCCAGCAGCCCTAGCAGCAGGCCGTGTTCCAATCGATTTCTCCCTCTAGCGCGCGAGCTTCCACGCGCGCAGCGTGTGCCTGACCGAGATGAGCGACGCGAGCGAAAGCAGCGCAAGCGAGATCAGCGCCGGGACGTAGGCGTACCAGATCGGCACGTGCAGGATGGTGGTGGTCTCGACGTACTCGCGGTAGTCGAGCAGGCCGTAGTACATGCGCCATAGCAGCAGGCCGCTGAAACAGAGCGCGACCAGCGCCGAGACCAGCTCCAGCAGCGCGACGGTGCGCGGGCTGGCGCGCGCGGTGAAGATGTCGGCCGTGACGTTGGCGCCGGTGAGCTGGCAGTAGGGCAGGAACATGAACACCGCCACGGCGACCCACATCTCGGTCATCTCGACGTCGCCCTGCAGCGGGCGGTCGAACAGCCAGCCGCGGACCGAGCTCCAGGCCACCATCAGGACAATCACGAGCAGGACGATGCCGCCCAGCAGCGCCCAGATCTCGATCACGCGGGCGACGAAGCCCGAGGGCCCCGTCGCCGCGTGCGCGGCGTCACCGTCCACGTGACTACTTCGAGTACTTGGCGATCTCTTTGCGCGCGACCTTGACCAGCGTCACGCCGTCGATGCCCTTGGACTTCACTTCCTTTTCCCAGCGCTGGACCACGGGCTCGAGCCTGGTCTTGAATGCTTCCAGCTCGGCCGGGGTCAGGACGATGTGGGTATCGCCCGCCTTCTCGGCCACCGCGATGCCCTCCTTGTCGTCCTCCTGCCAGATCTTGCCGACCTCGCGCACCCAGGCCGCGCCCGAGTTCTCATTGAACGCTTTCTTCACGTCGGCCGGCAGCGAGTTCCAGCGCGCCTCGTTCATCGACACCTGGAACGTGGTGTTGCCGAAGCGGGTCATGTTCGGACCCTCGACGTAGTACTTGATCAGCTCCTGCAGCTTGAGCGCGGGGATGATCTCCCAGGGAATGAACGCGCCGTCGACCACTTTCTTGGACAGCGCCTGCGGCAGGTCCGGCACCGGCATGCCGACCGGTGAGGCGCCGAGCGCCTCGATGACCCACGCCCCGGTGCGGGTCGGGATGCGCATCTTGAGGCCCTTCAGGTCGTCGGGCGAGTGAACCGGCTTGTCCACCATCTGGATGCCCTGGCCCTGGTGCACGTGCAGGAACAGGACGTGCACGCCCTTGTATTCCGGCTTCAGGTACTTGTTGAACATCGCGTGCATCGCGAGGTTGGTCGCGGCCGGGTTGTTGGTGTGCACGAACGGCAGCTCGAACACTTCGGTGCGCGGGAACAGGCCGGCGGTATAGCCGTTCACGGTCCAGACGATGTCGACGACGCCGTCACGCACCTGGTTGATGAGCTGCGGCGGCTTGCCGCCGAGCGACATCGAGGGATAGATCTCGATCTTGACCTTGCCGCCGGAGGACTTCTCGACCCGCTCGGCCCAGGGCGCGAGCATCTTGACCTGCGCCGGCGACTTCGGGCCCAGGAAGTGGTGCAGCTTGAGCGTGATCTGCTGCGCCGCTGCGCCGGACGACAGCGCCGCCATGATGGCGCCCGCCGCGACGCCCAACAGGACGCGATGGTGCTTGAACATGATGTTTCCCTCCTCAGGATGACTCAGTTGTGAATGTCTTGTTATTGTTAGAGACGCGGAATTGTATCCCAGCCCATTCGCACGCAGGGGGCTGCACTATCGTGCAGCGCCGCTCGGCTCAGGGCTTCTGCATGTCGGCGCATTCCTTGTCGAATTCCTGTATCACGGCCTTGAGCAGATCCTCCATCGCGCCCTCGGCCTTGAGCAGGTCGTTGACGCGCTCGGCGAGCTTCTTGTTCTTCCTGAAGTCCTCCTCGAGCAGCAGCCAGATCTCGGACAGCCTTTCCAGGTTGTTGCGAGCGTGGTGCTCGATGTCCTTCAGCTGAGACACGACGGTCCTGAGCTTCTCAAGCGGCGTCTTTTCCTGCTGCTCGTCGGCCATGGCGCGAACCTCCTGTGGAAGGTCGTGCGCGTAGTCTAGCCGAGCCGCGGGCATTAGAATCAAGCTCTTTGCGGGCCTTGGGCGGTTGATGGTGAAAGCGGGGGATTTCAGGCTCGAGCGCGAGCCTTACTACCGCCCGGTGCACGGCGAGGTCGAGCTGTTCGAGGCGGCCTGGCGCAACCGGGTGCCGGCGCTGCTCAAAGGCCCGACCGGCTGCGGCAAGACGCGCTTCGTCGAGTACATGGCCTGGCGGCTCGGCCGGCCGCTGGTGACAGTCTCCTGTCACGACGACCTGACCGCCGCCGACCTCGCGGGCCGCTACCTGGTGACCGGGGGCGAAACGGTCTGGGTCGACGGCCCGATGACGCGCGCGGTGCGCCTCGGGGCGATCCTTTACCTGGACGAAATCGTCGAGGCGCGCAAGGACACCACGGTGGTGATCCATCCGCTGGCCGACGACCGGCGCGCGCTGTTCCTCGAGAAGCGCGGCGAGGTGCTGCACGCGCCGCCGGAATTCATGCTCGCGATCTCCTACAACCCGGGCTATCAGAGCGTGCTAAAGGAGCTCAAGCCCTCGACCCGCCAGCGCTTCGTGGCGATCGATTTCGACTACCCCGCGGCCGAGGTCGAGGCCGTGATCGTGGCGCGCGAGAGCGGGGTCGACGCCGCCACGGCCCAGGCGCTGGTGCGCCTGGCGCAGATGACGCGCAACCTCAAGGGCAACGGGCTGGACGAAGGCGCCTCGACCCGGTTGCTGGTGCACGCCGGCAAGCTGATCGGGCAGGGCGTGGCGCCGCGCACGGCCTGCGAGGGTGCGGTCGCGCTCGCGCTTACCGACGAGCGCGAAATGCTCGCCGCGCTGAATGAGCTCGTCAGCTCGGTATTTTGAGTCGCCTGTCGGCTCCGCCGGGCCGCCGCTCGGCGCGACCGAACTGGAGGAGCGACTCGAGGCGCTGGTCGGCGCGGTGCTGTCCTCGCGCCGCAGCGCGGCAGGGG